>NZ_PNCU01000020.1:0-70260 GCF_005886915.1 Pseudoalteromonas sp. S3776
GCCGTATACTTTTGCAAGTACATTAGTGATTGCTGCAGTTAGTGTAGTTTTACCGTGGTCAACGTGGCCGATTGTACCAACGTTTACGTGCGGTTTTACGCGTTCAAACTTTTCTTTTGCCATGACGGAACCTATCAGTTTTGTGTATCTAGATTACATATGAAAATAATCCACCAAAGGTAGATTAATTTAATTTTTTCAAATTTCAAATAGTTTTTTCTGACAGATAAAGGAAGTATTCAAGGAGATTCTTATGACTGGTGCTGATAGGCAGATTTGAACTGCCGACCTCACCCTTACCAAGGGTGCGCTCTACCAACTGAGCTATATCAGCAACACCATAATTGGAGCGGGCAGCGGGAATCGAACCCGCATCATCAGCTTGGAAGGCTGAGGTAATAGCCATTATACGATGCCCGCTTTAGGAACCTGTTCTTAAACTACCTCTAACCGTCAAGAATAAAGTGGTGGAGGGAGCTGGATTCGAACCAGCGAAGGCTGAGCCGTCAGATTTACAGTCTGATCCCTTTGGCCGCTCGGGAACCCCTCCACGATAATTCTTTACTAATTCACTTTCGGTAAAAGGAAAGTGGTGCCGACTAACCGAGTCGAACGGTTGACCTACTGATTACAAGTCAGTTGCTCTACCAGCTGAGCTAAGTCGGCACTGCTTTAGTACGGGGCGAGATATTAGAGTAAGGTTTATTATGATGCAACTATAAAATTAAAAAAAATGTAATTTTTTAGCTTAAACGCTCAGATTTCATGCAAAAGTGCTTAATTTTACTGTTTTTCGTCGTTTTCACTGAGCTCATGCCAGTAATTTAATCCTTTCATAACGAGTAAAGAATCAAAAATACTGCCATTTATTTGCTGTTGTAACAGCAAACCGTAACCACCGGCGCACAAAATTTGTGGTTTTTGTTCGGCTGTTACCTGTTTAAGTTGATATTTGGCCTGCTCAATAGCACCTAATGTTGCCATCAGCGCGCCATTTTTTAATCCATTGGGTGTGTTTTTCCCTAACTCATTTAAAAAGGGGGTATTAGCATCATCAAACACGCGTTGGGTATTTTGTGTTAATGAGCGAGTCATTAAATCAAGACCAGGCAATATCCAGCCCCCTAAGTGCTCGCCTTCACCGCTCAATACATCAATTGTGGTTGCAGTGCCGGCATCAACAATAATGCAGGGAGTATTAGGGTAAAGTGTAAAACCCGCCACCAACGCAAGCCAACGATCAATACCTAAATTGCCAACCTGTTCATATGCGCAGCTTAGCCCACTGAGGTTTTTGCTAACATGCGCCTCAAAACACGGAATATTTTTTTTAGCAGCTAATGTAAGCGCTTCATTTAATAGTTCACTTTTGCCTACACAGGCATACACAACAGCCGTTATTGCTTGCCACGGCACGTTGTTTATAGTCACGGGCGTTGCTTGTTGCTCGTGCCATAAGGCCGCTTTTAATGATGTATTGCCCACATCTATCAACAGCTTCATAATTTAGCCTTTCTTAACGAGATTTCACCGCCGTAGTAACTTTTTACTTCGCCGTCTTGGCGGATACGTATTCCGCCGTGCTGATCAATACCTTCACAGATCCCCCGCCAACTTCTATGCCCAGTATTGAGTTCTATACATTCTCCAGCAAAGGCATTGAGCGCGTTCCACTGGGCATACATGCTGTTTAGTCCATCTTGCTGGTAATCTGCCAAACGCTGCTCTAAGTAGTAGGTAAGCGAAGCAACTAACTGGTTTTTATCAAGCGCAGTGGTGTGTTGGCTTAAGTCGGTCCATGCTTGGTCAATGTGTTCGCTGGTGTTTTGCGGCATGTGTAGATTAATGCCAATACCAATGACTAGCTGACAAGGGCCTTGTGGTTGCCCATCTAGCTCAACTAGCACTCCCGCTAACTTTTGCTTATTTATGTATATGTCGTTTGGCCATTTAAGCTCTATATTAATACCGTAAAGAGCTTTAATGGTATCGTATACAGCAAGCCCTACGGCAATTGATACACCCATAGCTGCTTGTAGTCCATCATCTAACCGCCAAAAATAACTGTAATATAAGTTAGCCCCAAACGGTGATTGCCATACACGCCCTCGCCTTCCTCGCCCAGCTTGCTGCATTTCGGCAACCACTACAGTACCAGACTCAAGCGCTGCTTTATTTTGAATACGGCGCATTAGCTCGCTGTTGGTTGAATCAATAATAGGGTGCACTTCTACTTGGGCTTTATTTGCGCCTAACGCGTGATAATACTTAGTTATATTGCCTTGGTTTAGCAAGCCCACCGCATTGTTTAAACTGTAACCTTTACCTGTCACTTTAAATATGTCGAGTCCCATATCTTGCAATGTTTGAATATGCTTACTCACAGCCGCACGGCTTATACCTAACTGCTCGCCAAGGGCTTGGCCCGATACAAAGCCACCTTGGTTAAGCGCATTTAATATAGCGAGTTTATTCCCATCAGGTGCTTTCATTGCGCATGCTCCGTAATGATATGGCATTCACTATGTGTGTTTATAAGCCTTACTTCGTGCTCTAGCGTTATGCCGTAACGTGCAAATACCGTATTTTGTATGTGCGTGATCATAGTGATTAAATCGCTACCTTTACTATTACCATGATTAACTAATACCAGCGCCTGCTGCTGGTGCACCTCAATACCTGCTACTGCGTAGCCCTTCAAGCCCGCTTGGTCAATTAGCCAACCTGCCGCCACTTTGTGATGGCTTTCTCCATAAGGGTAATGCGGTACATCGGCAAAGCGCAAAAGTAGCGCTTGTAAACACGCATTGCTAATAATCGGATTTTTAAAAAAGCTACCCGCGTTGGCTAAAGTGTATGGGTTTGGCAGCTTAGCGTTACGAATTGCAATAACCTGCTCGTATACCTTTTTAGGGGTGGGGTTTTGCAATACGTTGAGTGGGCCATAACTTAAAACTGGCTGCCATTTTTTAGGCAATGCTAAATTGACTTGAGTGATCACTGCTTTATTTTTTAAGGCGTGCTTAAAAATAGAATCACGATAAGCAAACTCACACTGAGCGTTAGTTAAAGTCACCTTGTTTTTAGTGGCTATATCAATGTACTCAACCGACTCTACAAATTGGGCGAGCTCAACACCATAAGCACCAATGTTTTGTACCGGCGACGCCCCAACAGTGCCCGGAATGAGGGCTAGGTTTTCAAGCCCTGCAATATTTTTATCAAGTAAATAGCTTACAAGGTTATGCCAGTTCTCGCCCGCAGCTGCACTCACAAGTACGTCATTTTCACGCTCGGTAATAGTAATGCCCTTAGTGGCCATTTTAATGACGGTGCCTGTGTAGTTTTCTAAAAATATTGTGTTGCTACCTTCCCCCAATAAACAAAACGGAGCACTAAAACGGTGTGCTTTAAGTTGCTCAACCGAGGTTATTTCAACAAAATGCTGGCATTGATTGTTTAGTGCAAAGGTATGTAAAGGTTTTAATGAGTGCGCCACAAAGGTCTCTGAGTGTACTGGTAACTAATCGCAGTAGTTTACCTTATTGTCGCAAAGAATGTAAAAATCACTCAACCCGCTGTATCAATCATGATATAAAACCTGCACTTATTATTAGTGTTCAGGGTATTTTATGAAAATTAAACCTCTTTTTTTAAGCCTCGCTATGGCCGGTATGTGCTCGCAAGCAATGGCAAACGCGATTGTTCAAAACTCATACGCCAACCTAGATGATGTGGTAACAACACACTTAAACCTTGATTTAGATGTCGATTTTGCCGACAAGCAATTAGAAGGTTTTGTTGAGCACACGCTAAAGTGGAACAATGACACGAGTAAAAAGCTGGTACTAGATACCCGCGACTTAGACATTGATAAAGTCATGTACCAAACAGCAAATGGCGATTGGCACAAAGCTAAATTTACACTGGCTGAGCGCGATGATGTTAAAGGCTCAAAACTAACAATTACATTAAAAAGCCAAGCGCCAAAAGTACGTATTTACTACAACAGCCGCCCAGAAGCATCTGGCCTGCAATGGTTAACACCAGAGCAAACAGCCAGCAAAACGCACCCGTTTATGTACAGCCAATCGCAGGCTATCCACGCTCGTAGCTGGTTACCAGTACAAGATACCCCTGCCATGCGCGTTACTTACTCTGCTCGTATACATACACCAAAAGATATACGTGCCGTAATGAGCGCCGATAACAAAGATGCGCTATACAAAGATGGCGACTACCACTTTGAGATGCCGCAGGCTATTTCGCCGTACTTAATTGCAATTGGTGCAGGTAATTTAGAATTTAAAGCCATGTCAAAACAAACAGGTATATTTGCCGAGCCTGAAATTTTAGACGCTTCGGTTGCCGAGTTTAACGACACCCAAGCCATGATCGACAAAACCAACGAAATGTATGGTGAATACGCATGGGGCCGCTATGATTTATTAATGTTACCGCCGAGCTTTCCGTTTGGTGGCATGGAAAACCCGCGACTTTCGTTTATTACTCCTACCGTAGTAGCAGGCGATAAAAGCTTAGTTAACCTTATTGCGCATGAGCTTGCCCACTCTTGGTCTGGTAACTTAGTTACCAACGCTACGTGGGAAGATTTATGGTTAAACGAAGGGTTTACCTCATACGTTGAAAACCGCATTATGGAAGAAGTGTTTGGCCGCGACCGCGCTGTAATGGAGCAAGCTTTAGATGCAGCAGGTTTACGTGCCCAGCTTAAAACGATTGACGCACCTGATACCCGCCTTAATTTAAAACTTAATGGCCGTGACCCAGATGATGCATTTAGCTCAGTGCCATACACTAAAGGGCAGCTATTTTTAATCTACCTAGAAGAAAAATACGGCCGTGATAAGTTTGACGACTTTGTTAAGACCTACTTTAATGAGTTTGCCTTTAAATCGCTGACTACGGCGCAATTTGTTACTTACTTAAAAGCTAACTTAATTGAAAAATACCCTGGCGTTGTAAGCATGGATAAAGTAAATGAGTGGATTTTTGAGCCTGGTTTACCAAGCGATGCGCCCACCCCAACATCTGATGCGTTTGACAAAGTAGATACAGCAAGCGCGGCATGGCTAAAAGGTGAAACAAGCGCAGCACAATTACCTACGGAAAAGTGGACAGTGCACGAATGGCTACACTTTTTAAACAACCTACCACGCGACTTAAGCTTAGATAAAATGGCAGAGCTTGATAAACAATTTAACCTAACGCAATCAACCAATGCAGAGCGCGCGTTTGCATGGTTTATGTTAGCGGTAGGTAATGGTTACCAACCTATTTACCCAGCGCTTGATAAGCACTTATCAGGTATAGGTCGTCGTAAGCTAATTGTGCCATTATACAAAGCACTTATTAAAAATGGTAAGCGTGAGTGGGCACACGATGTATACATCAAAGCACGCCCAGGCTACCACCCACTTGCTCAAGGCACCATAGACGCTTTATTTGATAAATAAGCAACCTGTTTTACCCTAAAGGTGTTCACACCTTTAGGGTAAAACAGTAAAACCAATAAAAAAGGCCGATTTATCGGCCTTTTTTAATACTGTAACTAAGCTCAGCGCAGTTAGTGCTTAAAATTAGTAGCTGAGATAAGTTTATTATTCAGCGCCTTGGTTCGTTACCTTTTCTAAAAAGGCTTTTCGTTCAGCAAGCGTTGCTTGTTGCCACCAAAATTCTAGCATTTGCGGTGCACTTGGCATGCCTTTGCCATTAATGGGCGCAATAGGCTTAATAGGTTGGCTTGAACGCACTGGGCCCGCTGGCACCGCCTTTTGTAAAGCCGGCTTTTTACTTGCCAGCTGTGTATTTGAAATAACACTAAGCGGCTGTGCAACCGCAGCTCCCTTTGCTTTTAAACTTACCTGCGGTGCCTCAGCAAATATTTTTGCTGATACTGCGTTATCGGCACGATTAAACACCATGTCATAATCTTTGTTATCATCAACAGTAATATCTACCCAAAAAGGTTCAGACTCAATTATCTCATGGTCGTCAAAGCCTGTCTCGTATAAATCGGTGTACTTTAATTTTAACCGATAAGAGCCTGAGGCAAGTTCAATATCATCAACTCGACTAAATAGAGAGCTTTCAATCACTCTTTCGCCGACTTGTAAGGGCACTAATTCTTCAGGGAAGTGAATATTTGCGCCATACACCGACATACTCATCAAGAATGCCGCAACTGAGGTTATTAACATTGGTTTACGCATAAAAACTCCTTTATTTGTTTTGAGTTTGACACTGCAAACAAAATTTGTCATTAGTGACTTTAAATTCAAACCTTACATTTAAACGATTATGAGCACAGAGACCCTATTTACAAAAATTATTAACCGTGAAATCCCTGCAGACATTATTTACGAAGACGAAACTACCCTTGCATTTAAAGATATAAACCCACAAGCCCCTTTTCATGTGTTAATTATTCCAAAAAAAGCAATTGCTACTATTAATGATATAAATAGCGAAAACTCTCATTTAGTTGGAAATTTATACGAAGTGGCTGCAAAGTTAGCTAAGCAGTTTAACTTTAGTGAAGACGGCTACAGAGTTGTAATGAACTGCAATAAACACGGCGGGCAAACCGTGTATCACATACATTTACATATGCTTGCAGGCAAAGAAATGGGCTGGCCTCCATATCAAGATGCTAAAAAAATATAAAATTAATAATAAAAATTCACTGGAATTATTGGTATTACTCTAGTTACAAATGTTATTGTTTACCATGTATATAAAGTGAAAAATAATTACTTATTTGCAACATTTTATGTTTAAATAATCGTAAAATCGTACTTGTTCACAAGGCGAAACCGGACTTTCTAATACAAAAGGTGTGGAAGTCGTGGTAAACTTAACTAGTCAGCTTTATAAAAAGAGTATAAAAACATGAGCAGTTCAGCCTTTTTGTTATTAGATCAAGAGCCAATTAACACCATTGGCATTAACGTTTTAGAACCTTTGTTAAAAACGCAAGGCCTTGACGTAACCACGGGTACAAATATTTTAGATGTACCAGAAGGGACTCGATTACTGTTTATTGAAACATCAAGTAACGATGCATGGAGTAAACTAAAAGAACAGTTAGTTAACCTGCGCACCAAGTGCGATATCGTATTATTTAACCTAGACGAAAACCCTGAGCTTGCTAACCGCGCGCTTTTGAGCGGTATTCGTGGCGTGTTTTATACGACTGATAACGCTGATGTATTAATGAAAGGTATTCGCTTACTTTTAGAAGATCAGCTTTGGTACAGACGTGACATTATGTGTAATGCGCTGAACCGCATGCTGCAGTTCAATAAAGATGCACTGCACAAGCTGACCGAAGGCGATATAGAGCCAATTAAACTTACTAAACGAGAAAAAGCAATAATCTCGTTAATGAGTAAGGGATCTAAAAACAAAGAAATAGCTGAAGATCTAAGCATCAGCCCACATACCGTTAAAACACATTTATACAGCGCTTTTAGAAAAACGAAGTGTCGTAACCGTATTGAGCTACTATCTTGGGCTCAACAAAATATTCCAGACGAAATTCGTTAATCAATTTCGTATTTTAAAAACAGGCACTTAGGGTGCCTGTTTTTGTTTGTGCTATATGCTTGTTAAATTATTCGCTTTTTATTACTCTACTTGAAGTACCCATTGCTGGAACCTTTATGCTCGACTCATCTACCCTCTTTTTTGCCAGCATTGCCGTTATCATTGTAATGACTCTTCTTAACTTTTTAACTTGGCGCACAAACAAAAATACCCCGGGTACGCTGCTTTATATTTTTTACCCGGTTTTATTACTGGGCGCAGTCATTGGCTTTACGCTAATTGGTAAAACACACAATCTTATTGTGATTAGTATCGCCAGTAGCATGATGTTTGGCGCATCGATTGTGCATAGTTTGGCCATATGCCAATTTTTAGATTATAAGGGGCCTGGGTTTAAACTACTGTGTGCATTTACTGCGTTTAGTGCCGTCATGTTAGGGTATTATTCGTTTTTTGACCCTTCATTACGCGAACGAATTTACGTCTCAGATGTACAGCACATTGCTGAAGCCGCGTTTTTGCTGTTTTTATTTATTAAATATGCACGAAAACCCTACCCCAATGGCACCATTGTTTATATTTTAATATTAACGTTAGTTGCCCTGAGCTTTATTAGCCGCTCATTATTTATGGCTAATATTGAACAGCCCCAGTTATTACAAAGCCCATGGTTTAGCAGCTTACTGTTTTTAAATGGCGTTATTGCTCCGATGTTTTATGCTGCCGGCATGGCGCTAATGTGCAATGAACGCAGGGAAAAAAACCTCAACAAACTGGCCGACAAAGCCCAAAAAGATTTAGAAATTAGAGGTCTGTTTTTATCAACTATTAGCCACGAAATTCGCACCCCTCTTAATGGCATATTGGGCAGCGCCCAATTAGTTATGAACCAAAGCACCGACACCCGCAATAAAGCCTATTGTGAGGCTATTATTAATTCGGCCGAGTCATTAAATTTATTGGTTGATAAAGTACTCGACTACGCAAGCCTTGACCAAAGCGATGAAGCACTTTACGAAGAAGACATTGAATTTAAAACCTGGTTAAACAATTTGTGTTTATTGCTCAGCCCATTAGCGGAGCAAAAACAGCTTAAGTTTGAACTGGTATGTAATATCCCTGAGCAAGCTTGTTACTACTGCGATCAGCAAAAGTTAAGGCAAATAATTATTAACCTTGTTGGTAACGCCATTAAATTTACCGACCACGGTATAGTAAAAATTCAGGTTGATTTGATAAGCGACAAACACCTTGAACACACCATAAAAATTAGTGTTAAAGACTCAGGTCCAGGTATCGAAAAAGACGAAATAGCCTACTTAACAGAACCCTACGTACAAAGTAGCGCCGGTAAAGAAAAAGGCGGTACCGGTCTTGGGCTTGCAATAACCAGCCGACTGCTCGAAAAGCTTGGAAGCCGCTTAGAAATAACCAGCCAATTAGGCACCGGTAGCGTATTTAGCTTTACTACTACGTTTACGCTAGGGGAGCTTAGCTTGGTAGAGCAGCGCCATCAAAACAAAGACTACTTAACTGGCCTTGAAGTGCTACTCGTCGAAGATTTAGATTTAAATCAAAAAATTGCCATTGAGTTTATGGCTGAAGATGAACATAAAATAAAACTCGCCAAAGATGGCAAAAGCGCTATTGAACTAATGCAAATACATCATTTTGACGTTATTTTACTGGATATGAACCTACCTGACTTTACTGGTCAAGAGGTGTTAAAACGACTGCAGCGGTTGGAGCATAAAAACCAGCGCACCCCCGTACTCGCCTTTACAGCAAGCTTAAGCCCTGATGAGGTAAAAGAATACTTAGCTTTAGGTATAAAAGACATAGTCGGCAAACCAATTAAGCAGCAAAAGCTTCGCCAAGCACTGAGTGATTCACAATCAAATCAAACTGCAAATATAGCTGTAGAGCTAGTAGACACTTTGTACGACGAAACCGCAGCAGAAACGCTAACCAGCTCATTTAGTGAGGATGAAGTGTCGTCGATTTACAATGAATTTGTACTCTCAGCACGGACTAAACTAACCCGATGCCAAGAACTTATTGACCAGCAACCAGAGCAGTGCATTAAATTATTGCACCGCCAAGCAAGCACCGCGCTGCAATTAGGCTTTAACCGTTACGGTATTGAGCTTAAAAAAATAGAGCGCCGCCTGCTTGATAACAAACCCCATAATAACCTGCTAGATGAGGCGTTAGAGCTATGGCAGCGCAGCCTAGAACAATACTTAAAGTACGTGCGCGGGCAGTTGGGTTAGCATTGAAAAGCATATACCTTGGATGCTTTAGTTTATTTATTCAAACCTGGCAACTTCTTCAAAGCTTAGCCCAGTAAAGCCGTGCGCTTGCAAAGCACAAAATAGATTTAGAGAAATGTCTCTATCACTTACACGAGAGTCAAGAACATAAGTACCTTCAAATCGATCCTCTGGAATTTTAAATATACAACTATGCTTTGGTAGTTTTTCTTTTTTGAATACCGCTTTTTGTAATCCAATATTTAAACCTGGTAGCATAAAAGTACTCATTTCAACATCCAAAAATCCCCTTATTGTTCTAGTGACATTATAAAAGTACCAGTTTTCATCACCTACATAGAAAGGTAGTAACTCTCCCGAATCTTCAAAAATATCTGCCAGTTCATTTGCTACGTGCTCTTTTATAGCAAGGCCTTGTAAATTTATTGCTGTAATATCACCTATAGGTGTCTTTTTTTCTTGATTGTAATGCGCACTAAAATTTATTAATGTTGACTCTTTTGATGAACCATCAGGCTTCCATAGGTCAGGCTCACATAAAGATTCGCTATCAGGAAATATGACTCTGTAATGGTTAACGTTTGGCGTGATTTTATAAATAACTTTACTCATTAGTACCCATAAACTCCATTTTGTAGCGATATAGCAATTGATTGTAAAATCGCTGCACATTCACTACGTGTGTTTGCTAACGATAGTTGATTAGTAATATTTAGATAATATAACTCTGTATGAATTTTTGCATGATTAGAAGCGTCAGGCATAGCTGGGTGAGGAACGTAGTTTTCGTTCTTTGGCAAAAAGACTCCATTACTTGGATCATCTATTCGAATTTTAAATTTAGCAAGTATCTTTCTAGCAGCTCGCGCCAGCTCATGAGTACCAGATACAATCGCATGGGTAGCCGTATTTGGTGGCTTTTTACCAGCTCCTGTTGCAGACATATATCTTGCCATTCTTTGCGGCCGGTGTTTTTCTTTCAAAAGAGCTTCTGTTGTTGTTCTATTTGCCATCTCTGCATAACGAGAATATGCTAATAAACCAAACTTAACACTCCGAGTAGCTATCTTATTATAAAGGCGAGCAGCATGTTGAGCAATTTCAGCTTCAGTAAGTTTACGTTCGGTCTCTTTTAAAGTTTTCTCCAACTCGTTTGAAATAAGTGTTTCTGAGTCTCTAAACTTATAAATAACACCTGATTCTCTTATACTTTGGCGTAACCCTTGAAGGAGTTCACCAGGTTCTACTTGAACAGCTGTAATCAAAGATTTATCCATGTAACGTCCCTATAATTTTAACTGACAACATAGTATTTTAAATAACTTTTTATTTCAATCAACAACCTCGCTACTTAAGTTTATCACTAGAAAACCACTTTATTTAAATACCTAACCTTCCATATTTATCATCAAAACGCTCTATGTCACTTTCATCTAGTACGGCGCCAGTTTGTACTTCAATGACAATTAGCGGCTCTTTTTGATTGTTCGCTAAGCTGTGTATTTGTTTTGCTGCAATGTAGCAAGATTGGTCGTGGCTAAGTGTTAGCAATTGCTCATCAATCCGAACATCAGCAATCCCCGATACCACCACCCAATGCTCTGCACGATGCTGATGGCGCTGCGTTGAAAGTTTAGCGCCGCTATTTACGGTTATTTTTTTAACTTTAAACCCTGCCCCTGTTACTAAAGTGCGGTAATTGCCCCATGGCCGATACACAACCTGATGGTGATTGAGTTTATCACTTTGGCTAACCGCTAATTGCTTGAGCAATAAAGGCAGACCATCGAGCTTGTTTTTATTGGCAACGAGGGTGGCATCGTGGGTATGAATAATAGCTAAGTCGCTAACTCCAAGGGTAGCAACGCTGTGATCGTTTTCGCTTATAACAAAATTATTAGTACTATTCTGCGCGCTATGGCTGTCGTTTTCATTATTGCCATGTGCATCTTTTTTAATAAGGCTAGCCAAAGCACTAAAGCTGCCTACATCACTCCAATTAAGAGCAACAGGCAGCACTGCTACATTATTACTACGCTCTAAAATGGCGTAATCGATAGAGTCACTGGGGCAGGTTTTAAGTGGCTCACTTACCGGCCTTGTAAACCCTAAATCGTCAGAGAAAGTAGCCGCCGCGCTTACACTGTGTGCAATTTTTGGGGCAAAACGTTCAAGCTCATTTAAATAGGCTTGTGGTGTAAATAAAAACATCCCGCTATTCCAGCTATAACCGCCTTGAGTTAAATAATGCTCAGCGGTAGCCAAGCTTGGCTTCTCTTTAAACTCAGCCACTTTATAGCAATTTGAGCCTACTATTTTACTACCTTGCTTAATGTAGCCAAACCCAGTGTGGGGCTGTGTTGGTGTAATTGAAAACGTGACCAGCATACCTTGCTGGGCTAATTCAATTGCATCGTTTAATTTAAGTGTGAGCTCAGTAAAGTTGGATATATGATGATCGGCAGGCATCACCAGTATTGGCCCTGTTATGCCTTGCTGTAAAGCGTAGTGTGCTGCCAGCGCAATGGCCGGCGCGGTATTTTTACCCTGCGGCTCTAACAAAAGTGCATGAGGAGCGGCCTGTGCACTTTGCTCAGCAGCAATAAAGCGGTGCTGTTCGTTACAAACAAGTATTGGCTTTGCAAACCCCTCGTCCGATACACGCGCTAACGTACTTTGTAATAGTGAGTGTTTGTTATCAAGCAGAGGTAAAAATTGCTTAGGCATAGCTTGGCGAGAAAGCGGCCATAACCGTGTGCCAATGCCGCCTGCTAAAATTACCGGTGTTATAAGGGTTGTATTCATAAAGCCGCCAATAAACATATCAGCGGCTATTTTAGCACTTTATTGGCTAGGCGCTAATGCTTAGCGATTTATACCAAGGTAAACGCGTCGGCATCTAAATAAGCAGGAAACGAGGCTTTAAAATCATCAAGCGGTGCTTTTTCAAGTGTTACGGTAAGTAACTCTTGTGTATTGTCTTTTGCTTTGGCGAGTGTATCGCCTTTAAAGTCGTACACAGCCGTGCCACCATTATGTGCCACACCATTGCCATCATCGCCAACACGGTTAACGGCTACTACATAACACAGGTTTTCCATAGCGCGCGCCATTAATAATGTATCCCAAATATGGCGACGAACCGCAGGCCAGTTGGCTACGTTTATCATTACATCGTAGTCGTTATTATTACGCTGAAAAACCGGAAAGCGCAGGTCGTAACACACCTGCGGTAATAGCTTAAAGCCATTAATTTCAAATATCTTACGCGCTTGCCCTGCTACGACATAGTCGCCCTCACTCCCTAAACGAAACAAATGGCGTTTATCGTAATAATTCACCTCACCATCGGGTTTTACCCAATAAAAACGGTTTGCTTTTTTATCGCCTTGTGCAACTAATACTGACCCTGCAATAACGGCGTTAAGCTTATGTGCTTGGGTTTTTAGCCAAGTAACTACTTTGCCATTTTCGGGCTCTGCGCAATCAAGGTTAATTGCAAAACCAGTAGCAAAAGTTTCAGGTAGTAAAATTAAATCAGGGTTATCGGTTATCTCTGCTAATTTTTTATCAAACATGGCTAAATTGGCGTCTTTATCAAGCCAATGCAGCGCACTTTGAACGAGTGTAAGCGTTAAAGTTGACATAATATTTGCGCGGCCTCTATTAAAGTTTCATCGTTTTTAGCAAAACACAGTCGAATCACTTTATCATTTGAAGGTTGCTTGTAAAACACACTTAAAGGAATAGCAGCAACCCCAGCTTGCTCTACTAGCCAGTGGCAAAAATCTACATCATTAAGATCAGACACCTCACTATAATCAAGCAATAAAAAGTACGTACCTTGGCTTGGTAAAATAGTAAAACGACTGTCACTTAAGTGCTGCGCTAATAAGTCGCGCTTTTGCTGATAAAAATTGCTTAGCGCATCTACATGCTCGCCCTGTTGCTCAAGCATGTCGGCCAATGCGTGTTGTGCAGGTGTAAAGCTTGAAAAAGTAACATACTGGTGTATTTTTCTAAATTCAGTAGCAAGCGGTGCAGGGGCAATACAGTAACCCATTTTCCAGCCGGTGCTGTGAAACGTTTTACCAAAGCTTGATATAACAAAACTTTTTTCACGTAGCTGCTCACCGCAAAGCATGCTTAAGTGTATGTCGCCGTCAAAAGTAATGTGTTCGTAAACCTCATCACTTATGACATATAAATTGTGCTCGCTTACTAACGATTTAAGCGCGTTTATATCATGGCTTTTAAGTATTTTACCGCTTGGGTTATGTGGCGTATTAATAATTATAGCGCGCGTGTTTTTGCTCACTGCGCTGCGAACAGTTTGCCAATCAATAGCATAATCGGGTGCATGCAGTGCAATATGAACAGTTTTACCGCCAGCAAGCTCAACGGCAGGCTGGTAAGAGTCATAGGCGGGGTCAAACACAATGACTTCATCATCGGGGCGTACTATAGTTTGAATAGCGACAAACAATGCTTCGGTGGCGCCCGATGTAACTGTAACTTGCTCAGCTGCATCAATTTTTGCCGCATATTTACGCGCCACCAAATTGGCTATCTGTTGTTGTAAACGGGGTACTCCACTGGATGGCGAATATTGATTAACCCCTTGCTGAACATAAAAATTCAGTTGGTTTTTTAGTAATTCTGGCGCATCAAACTCAGGAAAACCCTGCGATAAATTTATTGCCGAATACTGACTTGCTAAGCCACTCATTTGGCTAAATATACTAACACTTGAATTTGGTAATTTACTTTCAAACACGACAGGCCCTTAATGATGGTTTTGCGCTTAAAGCGATGCTATCATTGCTTAAAACAGAAGTATAGCCGTCTAAAATTAAATAGCTTTATATCAATTCGCTTAATTAACTGAGCTATTTTGAGGTAGTAAAAACGCAGCTAGCGTATGGTTTAGCGCCTCAAAAGCATTAATTATTATTGCGCCTTGGTATTACACTCATTGGTGAGGAATGTATGCACAACAATACCGCTATTTCGCAACTTATTGAAGCTGGAAAATGGATCAGCCAAAAAGGCTGGGTTCCCGCCACCGGCGGAAATTTTTCGGCGCGCACCGCAACCGGGTTCGTGGTTACCGCTAGCGGCTTTGATAAAGGTCAGCTTGGTACACACACCTTTATTGAACTTGATCATCAAGGTAATCGCACTAAAGGCGCTGGCAACCCATCGGCCGAAACGCAACTGCACTTAGGCATGTATAAGCTTATTCCGCATGCTAACGTGGTGCTGCATACTCACTCAGTAGCAGCCACCGTCCTGTCACGTGTAATTAAAAGCCATGCATTAAATTTAAGCGGTTACGAAATGCAAAAGTCACTCAGTGGAGTAACTTCGCATTTAGATACGCTAAGCATTCCTATTTTTGAAAACGACCAAGACATAGAACGTTTAAGCTTACTCCTTAGCGATCACCACTTACATACACCCATTGAGCACGCCGTGTTAATTCGTGGGCATGGCGTTTATGTAGTAGGGAGTAATTACAAACAAGCACTTCGCCACTTAGAGGGACTGGAGTTTTTATTTAGTTGCGAGATAGAACGGTTAAAAATAGAAGGTATTGGGGCACAGCTATAATGATAAAGGCAATTTTAACTGATATTGAAGGCACCATCACACGTATCTCATTTGTTAAAGAGGTGCTTTTTCCGTATGCAGCCAAACAATTAGCAACATTTATACGCTTAAACGAAAATAAAACCCAAGTCGCTGAACAAATAGCTGCAGTAAAAGCCATTATTAATGAGCCCGATGCCGATATAGAAACTGTCATTAGCGTATTATTAAAGTGGATTGAAGAAGATAAAAAAATTACCCCTTTAAAGCAAATACAAGGGCTAATTTGGCAAACGGGCTACGAGCACGGTGATTTTAAAGGCCATTTATACGCAGATGCGTTTGAGTTTTTACAAGCTCAGCACGATCAAGGCACCGCACTCTATGTGTATTCATCAGGCTCGGTAAGGGCGCAGCAGTTACTTTTTAAATACAGTGATTATGGCGATATTCGCCCCCTGTTTAACGATTATTTTGATACCAAAGTCGGCGCAAAGCAAGAGCAAGCGGCCTATAACACTATAGTTAACCAACTGCCGTTTGATGCTAATGAAGTACTCTTTTTAAGTGATGTAGCGGCAGAGTTAGACGCTGCACAAGCCGCTGGCCTTAAAACCTTACACTTAATACGAGATGGCCAAGCACGCACCACACACCCCTACGTACATGAATTTAGCGCAGTTACATTGGAGCAATATGCATGAGCCAATTAACAATTTATGCTAACAATAATCCAAGTAATGCGCTGATAAACACCCACGATTTAACCGAGATTACTCAGCAATTAGCAAAGGTAAATGTACGCTTTGAGCAATGGCAAGCAACTGCGTCCATTAATGAGCACACTACAAATGAGCAAATTATTGCAGCGTATAAAAATGATATAACGCGCTTAAAAGCGCAAAATGGCTATAAAACGGTGGATGTTATTTCGCTTGCCAAAGGTAATCCTGCAGCGGCACAAATGCGAGAAAAGTTTTTGTTTGAGCACACTCATAATGAAGATGAAGTTCGCTTTTTTGTAAAAGGCCAAGGGTTATTTTGCTTACATATAAATGCCAAAATTTACCAAGTATTATGCCAGCAAGGTGACTTAATTTCGGTGCCAGCACTTACCCCACACTGGTTTGATATGGGGAGCGACCCAGAATTTACCGCCATTCGATTATTTAATAATACCGAGGGCTGGGTTGCAAAAAGCACCGAGTCTGAAATTGCGAAGCAGTTTCCTTTACTCGCATAGCAAAAGTGGCACAGCACCGCTCCACGAAGGGGCAAGTGGGGCAGTGTTTAAAAACTACTTAAGCGCTGTTAACGCCCCACTCTCTACATCATTTTTATCGTAAACACCGGTATCTAACACCCACGCTGTTACTAATTTTGCAGGTGTTACATCAAATGCGGGGTTATACACATTGGCATGAGTCGGTGCCCACAGCGCCGTACCAAAACTGCCACTTACGCCACGTACCTCTGCGCTACTGCGTTGCTCTATTGCTATATCGCTACCGCAAGTCGTTTGTGTATCAAGCGTAGTTAAAGGCGCGACAACATAAAAAGGAATACCATGAAAATGGGCCAATACAGCTAAATTATACGTGCCTACTTTATTAGCAAAGTCGCCATTGGCAGCAATACGGTCAGCCCCTACCACTATTTTATCAACCCGGCCTGCGGCCATTAGACTGGCAGCCATGTTATCGCAAATAAGCGTGTAAGGCACTTGCCAGCGTTCAAGTTCGAACGCGGTTAAGCGCCCACCTTGCAATAATGGGCGCGTTTCATCCACCCATACATGTATATTGCCATGTTGCTGCTGCGCTTTATAAATAACACCTAACGCTGTGCCAATACCAGCAGTCGCTAATGCACCGGTATTACAGTGAGTTAAGATATTATCGCCGCTGTTTATAAGCTCAGCACCGCGCGTTGCCATACGCTCACATAACTCAATGTCTTCAATAAATAGGCGCTCGGCAGTGGCTACTATATTAGTTACAAAGTCACTTTGCTTAAGCGCTTTTCGTAATGCGGCCATGCAATGCATTAAATTAACCGCCGTTGGGCGTGTGGCTTCCAGCTCATTAATTGCATCACCAAGCGCCGCTTTTGTAGCGCCTTGCTCAGCTAAGTGGGCAACGAGCAAACTCGCACCTAAGCCTATTAATGGGGCACCACGAATTTTTAAACTAACGATCAGCTCCTTCATCGTCTCAACACTATGGCATTCGTGCCATACCTGCTGATGAGGAAGTAAATACTGGTCAAGCACATTTAATGTGCCGTTTTCATATTTTAAACTGCTTGCGATTAGGTTTTGCATGATGGGGCTGCTTAAATAAAATGCGTAAGGCTATTTTACATCAGTTTGAATAACTCTCAAGTTAGACCTGTAGACATCTAAACATTTAAAAGTATAGAATGCCTAAAATGGTTGTTTGAGATCTCACTATGGCTAATTATGTTGCGTTTAATGCACAACGCGCTATTGAATATGTAAATTCGCTAATTGACGCTAAGCAGTATGATTTTTTTAAAGCTGGCGCACACTTAACTGCATACGAATTTGGTGACGGTAACCTTAATTTAGTATTTAGAATTAGCGATGAGCACCATAACAGTATTATTTTAAAGCAAGCATTGCCGTATGCTCGTTGTGTAGGTGAATCATGGCCGCTCACGCTTGATAGAGCCCGAATTGAGGCACAAGTGTTACTTAACCACGGTGCTATTTGCCCGCAAAGCACTGCTAAAATACTGCACTATAATCAAGATTACGCACTCACCATTTTAGAAGATTTAGGCCACTTACAAATATTGCGAACCGCACAAAATAATGCGGAGCAATTTCCTAAATTAGCCAAGCACGTCGCAACGTATTTAAGCCATACTGGGTTTTATAATTCTGATTTTTACCTAACCGCTCAGCATAAAAAAGCACTAGTACAGCAATTTACTAACCCTGAGCTTTGCCAAATAACTGAAGATTTATTTTTTAGCGATCCGTACATAGATCACGAGCGCAATAATTTTTCTGTGCAGCTAGTTCCGCAGGTGAAAGCTCTTCGTGATAACACCGCGCTTAAGTTAGAAGTTGCAAAACTAAAAGCAAATTTTTTATCTAACCCACAAACACTGCTGCATGGCGATATGCACAGCGGCAGTATTTTTGTAGATAGCAATACCACTAAAGTAATTGACCCTGAGTTTGGCTTTTTTGGTCCTGTTGGCTTTGATATAGGCTCTTTTATTGGCAATTTACTATTAAATTACTGCGCCCAAGCAGGCCATATTGAAGAGTTTGTAGCGAGGCGAAACTATCAAACGTATTTACTCAGCTGCATTGTTGAAAGCTATAATTTATTTGAGCACCAATGGCTAACTTTAGTAGCCAACCACAGCACAGATCAAACGCTCAATACCCAAGGCTACCCACAGTATTTTATGAAAACCGTATTACAAGACGCCATAGGGTATTGTGGTACAGAACTAATTAGGCGCACCATAGGGCTTGCACATGTAGTTGATATTGACAGTATTGAAGATGAAACTACGCGCCTTGCAGTACAAAAACAGACGCTGAACTTAGGTGAGCAGCTCATTTTAAATGCCAAACGCTGCGACAATAAAGAGGCATTTTTTAGTTTATTAATAAGCCAGCTAAATTAACAAAAGGCGCTAAAGCGCCTTTATTACTACTTATTAGTGGTAATTTTCGTAAATTTTATCAAGTGGCTCCGACAGCCCGCTTTCTTGTACTATACGCACGTGTTTACGCCTTAATTCCCGCGCACTCGTTACACCACATGAGTGGGCAATTAAGCCAGCACCGTAATGAATATATTTATTGTAATTGGCAACTCGCTGGGCTTTATCGGCAACATTTAACCCACGCTGTAGCCGCTCGTTATGGGTAGTGACACCGGTTGGGCAGGTGTCTTTATTACATTGCATGGCCTGTATACAGCCTAACGCAAACATATGGCCACGAGCAGAAACAACAAAATCAGCACCCAAAGCAAGCGCCCATGCCACCTTAGAGGGCACAATTAACTTACCCGATACAATTACTTTAACCCGCCCTGTTAAGCCATGTTTTTCAAGCATATTAACAACCAACGGTAAGCTTTCGCGCAGCGGTAACCCGACCGAATCGAGTAATGGTTGAGGTGCAGCCCCCGTACCCCCATCGGCACTATCAATAGTGATAAAATCCGGGGCAGATTCAAGCCCGCGATGGTTTATTTCTGCAAATAGCGTTTCTAGCCAAGTGTAATCACCAATAACCGCTTTAAATCCGGTAGGTTTACCTGTGGCGTTTCGCACCGTGGCAATCATATCTAATATGTCGCTGGGTTTTTTAATCTCTGGGTGCCCATTTGGGCTAATTGAATCTTTGCCCTCAGGAATGCCCCTTATTTTAGCAATTTCAGCATTAACCTTTTTACCAGGTAACATGCCGCCTTTACCTGGTTTGGCACCTTGGCTTAATTTAAGCTCAAACATTTTTACGCTTTTATGCGCCGCTATTTCTTTTAGCTTATCGATACTTAAATTTCCAAGCTCATCACGCACACCATATTTAGCCGTACCAATTTGAAACACCAAATCGGCGCCGCCCTCTAAATGATAAGGGCTCAGCCCGCCTTCACCGGTATTCATCCAGCAGCCGGCTAATTTTGCCCCTTTTGATAACGCTCTAACAGCCGGTTTTGAGAGCGCACCAAAGCTCATACCTGATATATTAAACAATGAGTTGGTGGTATACGGCGTTTTACAATAAGGGCCCAAGGTGACATTACTTGGGTCAAGCGCCTCCTCATCTAAGGTAGGGAACGCACAATTCATAAACATCACTGTACCTGTTACCTCTAAGCTTTGCGTGGAACCAAATGCAGCGGTACGATCGACATCTTTTGCAGCACGATACACCCAGCTACGCTCTGCTCGGTTAAACGGCATTTCTTCTCTATCGAGGGCAAAAAAGTACTGCCTAAAAAACTCGCCTTGGCGCTCAAAAAAGTATCTAAAGCGGCCAATTACTGGGTAATTTCGTCTAATTGCATGCTTTGTTTGGGTAATATCACGAAAATAAAAAACAATAACGGTAAGAACAATTAACCCCAGTGCAACGATAAAAATGCTCGCAAATACATCAATACTAAAAATAATAAAATCGCTCATCCAACCCCCTTGATGGCTGTTTTTAAAAATAAAAAAGGCGTTGCGTCAAAATGACACAACGCCTATCGTTGTTCAAGGTTTATACTCTTTGAGAATTAGCTTTGCGTGTTTTCAAGCTCAGTTTTTATGTATAAACGCACTTGCTCCTCAAGCACAGATAATGGCACTGAGCCGTGACGTAAAACTTGATGATGAAACTCACGTATATCAAAACGCGCTCCAAGCGCTTGCTCAGCTTCTGTACGTAAACGCTTGATAGTCAGCTCGCCAATTTTGTACGACAACGCTTGCCCTGGCCATGAAATGTAGCGGTCAGTTTCGGTTTTAACATTGTGTAATGAAAGCGCCGTGTTTTCGCTCATAAAGTTCATAGCGCGTTCGCGGCTCCAGCCGTACATATGCATACCGGTATCAACCACTAAACGTGCTGCACGCCACATTTCATAAGTTAAACGGCCAAATCGGCTGTATGGGTCTTGGTAAAAACCGGCTTCTATACCTAAGTATTCAGAATAAAGCCCCCAGCCTTCACCAAAAGCCGAAAGATAAGCATCGCGGCGGTAGCTTGGTAAGTTTTCAAGCTCTGCATTAAGTGATATTTGCAAGTGATGACCAGGTACGGCTTCGTGTAAAGTGAGTGCTTCTAATACATACAACGGGCGCTTATCTAGCGCGTAGGTATTAACCCAATAATAGCCCGCTTGATCGCTTCGGCTCGAGCCAACATAGCGCCCAGTTGTATATTTTGGGGCTATACTCTCAGGCACGGGCGCAACGCCATAAGGCATACGCGGCAATGTATGAAATAACTTAGGTAGTTGCGCATCCATTTTTTTAGCTATATAAGCTGCTTCTTTTAAAAGCTGCTCTGGGGTGGTGGCATAAAATTGCGGATCGGTACGTAAAAAGTGAATAAATTCGGCAAATGTGCCTTTAAAACCGACTTCTTTTATTATTTCTTCCATTTCACTGCGGATACGCGCCACCTCAGATAACCCCAGCTGATGTATTTCATCAATGCTCATGTTGGTGGTGGTATAATACTGGGCACGGTTTTTATAAAACGCCTTGCCATTTGGAGTTTGCGAAATACCAATTGTAGTGCGCGCACCGGGCTTATATTGCGTAGTAAAAAATGTTAAATACGCTTTATAGGAAGCAATTACATCATTTTTTATGATGCGTTTAGCTTTTTGTTGCAGCGCTTTAAAGTCGTTTTCACTTAGCCCTGCCGTGTTCGTTTTAAACGGGGAGTAAAAGTCTGACTGTGTTACATCATCCACTATGTATGCGCTTATTGAGTCTTCATACCCTGCTAGTACCGCTTGTGGTTGAGTAAGTCCCGTTTCGAGCCCCTTTTTCATCCAGTGTATATTTTGCTCAAAAAAGCGTGGTACTTGTTCAAGGCGAGCTAAATACGTTACTAACTGTTGCGGTTGCTTGTACTGCGAACTATTAATCATGTAAGACAAGCTAGAATGAAACCCATACTCAGAGGTTAACGGCATGTAGTGCGCATTAAATACGTATTCATCAACACTGTTTTGTACTTGCGCACGAATAATACTGAGGTTAATACTGTTTTCGCTTGAAAGCTGGTCGCTATCAATTGCATCTAAGCGACTTAATAAAGCTGTTTTTTCCTCGTATTGTTGCTTTAAAAATTCAGCCGATAAATTTGGTAATAAATAGCCATCAACCCCTTCTGGGTGTGTGTAGGGATTAACACTTTGGCGGTAATCAACAATACTTTGCGCCACTTGCTCAAATTGTGTGTTAGCGTTGGTGCTTGTTAATGTACAGGCGCTTAGCGTACCAAAAAGTGATAGTGCTATTAGTGTGCGGCAAATTCGCGGGGGTAAGGAATAATTCATTTTAGTTTTTACTTAACCATACAATAGATTTCACAAAACTATCGTAGGCTGAGTAAATAGCAAGACAAATGCGATTAATCTCAATCACACACGCTTAGTTGGAGCCAGCCACCACAAGCTGAAACAGCCTAAATTAAGCTAAATACGTGCTCTTTGATGATAAAATCAGCTATTAGGCTGCAAAAGTAAAAATTTAAGTTCACTAATACTGGTTTTTACTTTTAAATAGCCTTCTTAACGATTATTGTAGTAAAAAACAATAAAGCTTGGATGCATTACCGCCTCATTGAAGAGTTATTTTAATGTGTAATTTAATGCGTACTTAGTTGGTAGTTAAAATGATGTTCCATGATTCCATGGCTGTAGCTCAAGAAAAAATGACGAATGTATGCTTGTTTTTAGAACGTCATACGCTACCCCCCTCCCCGCTAAATTATCACGTTGCTTATACCTACATTAGTAAAGTAAATACTGAGCTAAATAACACTATAGACGAAGCCATTACTAATAAAGCGCATATCGATAGTATTTTTATTGAGCAGCTCTACTTTGAGTTTTTAAACGAAGGGCATACCACGCAAGTGGCGATGATCAATAACGTAAACGGAGTTATTGACTCGCTATCACGCAATGCGCAATCAACCGAAAAACAAATTACTAGCTTTGCCGGCCAAGTAAGTGAGTGCATGCATTCGCTTGATGAGAACAATATAGAGCAAAGCCGCCAAGCACTCGATACGTTAAACACGCAATCTGCTACCTTGCTTGAGCAGCATAAGCACTTTAAACACGAGCTACTCAAAGCAAAAAAATTGCACGAAAAAACCCAAAAGCAGCTAGCGCAATTACGTAAGCAACACATTATTGACTCGCAAACGGGGCTGTATAAACGCCATTATTTAACACAGCAAACCCAAGTATGGAGCAGGCAAGACAAATCAATTTGCGCAATTGCTATTCAAATAGATAATTTAGATCATTTTGTAGATAATTACGGCGACATCATTGGCGAAGTGATATTGAACAAAGTGGCTAAACAAGTAAAAAAATATGTCTTCCAAAGTGGTTTACCTGGGCGCACAGCAAAGGATCAATTTACCGTATTGCTGCCAGATATAGACCCCGAAACCGCCAATGTTATTGCTGAAAAAGTGCGTAATGGCGTAGAAAAACTTCGTTTTGTTAGCTCAAAAAGCGGCACCAAGCTGCCTGGCATTAACTTATCTTTAGGTATAGCGCAGCAACTCAAAAATGATGACTTTAACCAGTTAGCTAAAAAAGCCTCGCAAGCGGCATTTAAAGCACGCTCACTGGGGCAAAGTAGCTTTACAGCTGGTCACTAGGTTTTACGCTAAATTACCTGATAAATCATATTCAAATTGCACCTGCAGTATACAATCAAGTACACTAGTCTTTATTGCCACGATAGAGACTAATCATGAACGAAACAGAGCAAAAGACCACGCATTTTGGCTATAAAACCGTAGCCGAAAACGATAAAGCCTCAATGGTTGCAGACGTATTTCACTCGGTTGCAGCAAAGTACGATGTCATGAACGATTTAATGTCTTTTGGTGTACATCGTTTATGGAAACGTCAAACTATAGCCAGCTCTGGTGTGCGCAAAGGCCACCACGTCCTTGACTTAGCAGGCGGCACTGGCGATTTAACAGCAAAATTTAGCCAACTCGTCGGTGATACCGGCCAAGTGGTTTTAGGCGATATTAACTCGTCTATGTTAAAAGTGGGCCGTGAAAAGCTGCACAACTTGGGTTTAGTTGGCAATATCGACTACGTACAAATGAATGCCGAAATGCTGCCATTTCCAGATAACAGCTTTGATGTGATCACGATTGCCTTTGGCCTACGTAATGTAACCGATAAAGACAAAGCTCTGCGCTCTATGTACCGTATTTTAAAGCCAGGTGGACGTTTATTGGTATTAGAGTTCTCCAAGCCTGAGTATGAAATTTTAAGTAAAGCGTACGATTTTTACTCGTTCAATCTATTACCAACTATGGGTAAAGTAGTGGCAAACGATAGTGAGTCATACCAATACTTAGCTGAGTCAATTCGTATGCACCCAGACCAAGAAACCTTAAAAGCAATGATGGAAGAAGCAGGCTTTGAACAAACAACGTATCAAAACCTAACCGGTGGTATTGTTGCACTGCACCGTGGTTTTAAATATTAAGGTAGGCAGTTATGGCGTTTGAGCAAAAAAGCGAACATGTGGTCGCAGCAAAACCCGATTCGCAGTTTTTTATGTTACCTAATTTTGTACTTTCGCTTGTAGAACGAGTACTCAATAAGGTACTGCAACTCGACGCCACCTTGATAGATAAGCTCAGTGCCGTTAAGCACAAACCATTAAAGGTCGAAATCCGCAATTGGCAGCAGCAAATAGCATTAACCTTTGATGGTAAACAATTACACCTTTACAGCGCCACCGATGAAGATAGCGCAGAGTGTATGATCAGCGCCGATATAGATACACTCATGGCGCTTAAAGACCCAGCTATGCTGACACAGCTCATTCGTCAAGATAAGCTAGACCTGCAAGGCGACTTAAACGTCGCTCAGGCTTACAGTGCCGCATTTTCTGGCCTAGATATAGATTGGCCTGAGCAACTATCGCACTATATTGGCGATGTGCCCGCACAACAACTTTACATACAGCTAAACGCTTTACGCAGTAAAGAGCGTAAAACACGTCAGCAAATTAGCACCACTTTAACCAGCCTATGCCAAGATGAGCTCGCTGTAACTATTCACCCTTTAGAGCTTGAACAATTTAAACAACAAAACCGAGCATTAAAAGGGCAGGTGGCCGCTATTGAACAACGCATAAATGCATTAATCAACTCTTCTAACACTAGCAACCGCTAAGGATTTTTTGTGTCGACTGCTCGATTGTATTACATCACTAAAACATTACTTAGCTACGGATTAGATGAGTTAATACCAAAACAAAAAGTACCGTGGTACGCTAAAATTGCGCGCGGTAGTTTATTTTGGTTACGTAACCAGCACAAGAACAAGCCAGCGGGCTTGCGACTGCGCTTAGCTTTACAAGAGCTTGGCCCTGTGTGGATTAAGTTTGGCCAAATGCTCTCTACCCGTAGAGACTTACTCCCGCACGACATTGCGTTAGAGCTTGCCTTTTTACAAGATCAAGTTGAGCCATTTGAAGGCGAACTTGCCCAAAAAATAATTGAAAAGTCACTCGAAATTAGCGATATAAGCCAATTATTTAGTGAATTTTCGCAAACTCCATTAGCTTCAGCGTCTATTGCACAAGTACATACTGCAACGCTAGTTGATGCCCATAACAATACCCAAGATGTTGTTATAAAAGTAATTCGTCCAAACATAAAAACCCAAATTGATGCCGACTTAGCCCTTATGGAAAAGCTCGCTAAAGTCCTTGCCAAAGTACACAGCGAAGCAAAAAGGTTACGCCCTGTTGAAGTGGTCAAAGAGTATAAAAAAACCTTACTCGATGAACTCGACTTAATGCGCGAAGGCGCAAATGGCATACAACTTAAGCGTAATTTTGAAGGCTCTGACTCATTATATATCCCTACTGTTTATAGCGATTACAGCCGCAGTAATGTATTGGTTATGGAACGTATTTACGGCATACCCGTCTCGGATACCGAGTCATTAATTGCGCAAAATACCAATATGAAATTACTGGCTGAGCGCGGTGTAGAAGTGTTTTTTACGCAAGTGTTTAGAGACAGCTTTTTTCATGCTGATATGCACCCAGGCAATATATTTGTCTCTCGCGAGCACCCTGAAAACCCCATGTATATTGGTATCGACTGCGGTATTGTTGGCACCTTAAACAAAGAAGATAAGCGTTATCTCGCTGAAAACTTTATCGCCTTTTTCAATCGTGACTACCGCCAAGTGGCTCAGCTACATGTTGACTCGGGCTGGGTTCCGCCTGATACCAGCATAGAAGAGTTTGAATTTGCGATTCGTACCGTATGCGAACCTATATTTAATAAGCCACTGGCTGAGATATCGTTTGGGCATGTACTGGTTAATTTATTTAACACCGCACGACGCTTTAACATGCAAGTACAGCCGCAGTTAGTATTATTACAAAAAACATTATTATACGTTGAGGGCTTAGGGCGTCAGCTTTATCCACAACTTGATTTGTGGAAAACCGCTAAGCCATTTTTAGAAGATTGGGTAAAACAACAAGTTGGTCCATTATCAGTAATGAAACAAATGTATGCTAACTTGCCATTTTGGGCTGAAAAAATGCCGGAACTACCTGATTTGATTTATCAAAATTTAAAACGTAGTCCGCAATTGCAGCACTCTCAGCCAAATAAAGTGTCACATAAAGCGCTCGTACTTAGCCTGTTTGGCAGTGCTTCACTGATTGTGTCGGCATTATGTTATTTACAGCACGACTTTATAGCGGCAGGCGTAACATTAGCAGCGTCGGTAGTGAGTTTTATCGTGGCGTGGCGTAACACATAAACTAAGTGCTATTTGTGCCACAGGGCGTATAATTAGTACTTAAAATAAACATTTAAGCATTTATCATTTGGAGATAATCATGGGTTTAGGCGGCATTAGTATTTGGCAATTATTGATTGTTTTAGCGATTATCGTACTTCTTTTCGGTACTAAAAAGCTGCGTGGTATGGGTGGTGATTTAGGCGGTGCAGTAAAAGGCTTTAAAAAAGCCATGTCTGATGATCAACCCAAAGAGACTGAAAACGAAAAAGCTGAACAAATCCAAGAGTCTCAAAAAGCAGCACCTACACAAGGGCAAAATACTGAAAAAACCAAAGACGATACTAAGGTTTAATCAATATGGGAATGTGGGAGCTCGTTGTTGTTTTTATTGTTGGCCTAGTGGTGCTTGGCCCTGAGCGATTACCCGTTGCCATTCGCACTGTAATGCGCTGGATAAAAACAGTTAAATCGATGGCCAACTCAGTTAAAGCAGAAGTGAGTGAAGAGCTGCGCATACACGAGCTTCACGAAAACCTAAAAAAAGCAGAGCAACAAGAGCTGAAAGATTTAAGCCCTGAGCTACAGCAATCAGTCGATGAACTGCAAAAAGCAGCGCAGTCGGTTACTCATAGCTATAAAAGCACTTCAAGCACGTCATCTAACGAACAACTCGATGAAAAAAAGTGAAATTAATTCCCCTATTTGTGGTCAACTTATTACGTGGTATAAAAAATAATGTCTGAACAAGCTAAATCAGGGTTTGTCGCTCACTTAATTGAGCTGCGCGATCGGCTTATTAAATCACTTTTAAGTATTTTAGTAATATTTATTGGTCTAGTGTATTTTGCCAATGACATCTATGAGTTTGTAGCCGCTCCTTTAGTTGCACATTTACCAAACACAGCCACTATGATAGCTACTGATGTGACGGCGCCGTTTTTTGCACCGTTTAAACTCACGCTATTTGTTGCTTTGTTTGGCGCTATTCCGTGGATATTGCATCAAATTTGGGGATTTATAGCACCTGGTTTATACCAGCACGAAAAACGTATGCTGATGCCAATATTAGCTTCTAGCATTTTGTTATTTTATGGTGGTATTGCTTTTTGCTACTTTATAGTGCTCCCAATTATATTAGGCTTTTTTACCAGTGTAGGGCCTCAAATGATGACCCTAGCACCTGATATTAGTAGCTATTTAGGGTTTGTACTTAAATTATTTTTTGCATTTGGCGTAGCATTTGAAATTCCCGTAGCCATAATGTTGCTATGTTGGAGTGGTGCGACAACCACACAGAGTTTAAAACAAAAACGTCCGTATATTGTGGTAGGTGTATTTGTTGTAGCAATGTTTTTAACGCCGCCCGATGTGTTATCACAAACATTATTAGCACTTCCTATGCTGCTTTTATTTGAGCTAGGGTTAATTTTAGCGAAATTTTATAGCGCTAAAGAACAACAGGAATCTGAGGAATAAAATGAAAAAACAACTACTCTCACTACTGGTTTTACTAAGCGCGCCAACCTTTGCAGCGCAAGAAATTAACGTACAAGCTTTACAAGCATGTAGCTTTATTGAAAACGATTTCAACCGTTTACTATGTTACGACAACACAGTGGCAGGTAAACCGCTTACTAAACCTAGTGAGAAAAAAACATTAACTCCACCTAAAGCGGTAACGAATGTATCGCCAAATGTAAGCGCACCAGTTGCAGCTGTATCACAGGCTGCGCCTGCTACCAAAGCAGATGATTTTGGCCTTGAGCATAAAGAGATCACTAAAGATAAAGACGAAAACGTCACTGCATCAGTATCATCAGTGAGAAAAGCCCCTTATGGCGAACTCATTATTACCCTTGATAACGGTCAACAATGGCGCCAAATCGGCTCTGACAGCCTTAAATTAAAAGAGTCGGATACAGTGGTTATTAGCCGCGGTGTATTTAATTCTTTTTTACTTCGTAAAGATGGTCAAAACCGTTCAATTCGTGTGAAGCGCACTCAGTAATGACCTACACGTTAGTTGATGCCGGCGTTAATTTAACCAATCACCAATTTGATGGTGAGCATCAGGCCATTATTGCCCGCGCCAATGCCGCGGGCGTGCAAGCGATGTTACTGATTGGTTGCGATGTGCCTAGCAGCGAACAATCGCTTACATTAGCTAAACACTATAATCAGTTTTCTACTGCTGGCGTGCATCCACATGACGCCAAAGACGCCACCAATGAACTTGAAACCACTTTAACGCAGCTTGCTAGTAACGATTGCGTTGTTGCCATTGGCGAGTGCGGGCTTGATTATAATCGCGATTTTTCTCCTCGCGATATTCAGCGCAGCGTATTAAAACGCCAGTTAGCGTTAGCTGAAAAACTAAACCTACCTGTTTATTTACACGAACGTGACGCAAGCGAAGATATGCTAAATATTTTGGCTGACTATAACGTACGTGGCGTGCTGCATTGCTTTACAGGCAATGCCCAAGCGCTTAAACATTATTTAGCATTAGGCCTTTATATTGGCATTACTGGTTGGGTGTGTGACGAGCGCCGCGGTAAAGCATTGCAACAATTGGTGCCGAGTATCCCCCTTGAGCGGTTATTAATAGAAACCGATGCGCCTTTTTTAATTCCACGCACGATTACCCCTAAACCTAAATCACGTAAAAATGAGCCAGCTTATCTGAGTTATGTGTGTGAAACACTCGCTAAACTTTACAACGTTGAACCAAGTACTATTGCCGCCCATAGTACGGCTAACTTTTATAGCTTATTTGATATAGCGGGTCGCTAATGACAAGCCCAAAGGCGCTATTTAGCCTATTTATGCTCCTTTGTGCATTTTGCAGTGTTGCAAGCCCTGTTATTTCAGACAACTTTAAATCAATAAAAATAGACACCCTAAGCTATTCGTTTACGCCCACCACAGCAAACAATGCCTACCATGAGGTTAACGACTGGCAAACAGTGAGCAATAAGCCATTAAATTTAGGGTTTGAACAACGCCCTGTATGGGTAAAGTTTACGGTTAAAAACGCCTTAAATAAGAATGTTAGCCCTATCCTGTCACTCGACAACCCGCTGTTAAATGAAGCACATGTTTTTCATTTTTATAATTCAGCACTGCTCTCACACACGCAAACTGGCGATAACTTTAAGCTCTCATCACGGCTAATAAAAAGCGAGTCTTTATTAGCAAAATTGAGGTTGCCGCCAAATAGTACGAGTACCGTAATAGTTAAGGTAAGCAACATTGCTGGGCTGCGTATCCCGCTTACTTTATGGCAACAAGATGCCTACTTAGCCCATAAAGGTAAGCTTAATTTAATTTACGGCCTACTTATTGGTTTTTTATTTTCGTTGGCCATGAGTTGCTTGGTTTTGTATGGGTTTTCACGCAAATTGTATTTTGCTTATGCTGGCATTATCACGCTGACCTTAGGAGTGCTACTGGCTTATTTGTGTGGTTTTGGCGCTCGTTATTTCCATCCTAATTCGCCATCATTACAGCAAGTAATGATACCTGTTTTACTAATGCTCACTACGCTTATTTTTGTGCCGCTACAAAAACAACTGTGCCAACCTAAAGCCTCTAAACTACTAAAATGGCAAGCCATTATTGCTAATATTTATGCTATTAGCCTGCTGTTTATGTGGGCTTTACCTAGTATAGTGTTTACCTATTTTAGCTTGCTGGCGACCCCAATTGTTATTATTTATTGCTTGATCAGCACCTACATCTGCCAACAAAACACGCCCGCAAAACCGATTCAAGCACTGCTAATTGCACTTATACTATTTTTACTTGTTATGCTGTACCTGATTGTTGCTGTATTTGGCTTATACCCTTTAGGCAGAAGTAGCTTAGCTTTTGTTTTTATATGCTTTTTTGGTAGTACATTTTGCCTATGTTATGGCGTTATGAAGCGCTTTATTTTAGAGCGTGACGAACAAGTTATTGCTCAACAAACCTTGATTGCTGAAAATGCAGCCCAAGATACACTATTAAACGAGCGACTCGCGCTGCAAGCCCAAACACAAAAAGAATTAGAGTCGCTAGTTGATGAGCGCACCTTTGAGTTACAAGTTACTTTGCGCGAACTAGAAGACAAAAACCGCGAGCTTGAGCTACTTAATATGGAAGACTCACTGAGTGGCGTTAAAAATCGTCGCTTTTTTGATAAAAAATTAGTGATGGAGCTGCGTCGCTCGCGGCGTGAACAAACGCCTTTGAGTATAATTATGCTCGATATAGACCGCTTTAAACGCGTAAATGATAACTACGGACACTTAACCGGCGACCAAGTTATACGCGCTGTAGCCGACATTATAAAACAGCATTTAAAACGCCCGTTGGATGAAGTGGCTCGCTACGGCGGCGAAGAGTTTGTTGTGTTGCTACCTAATACCTCAAAAGAAGGGGCGGTTGATATTGCCCAAAAAATTCGCCAAGCCGTAGAGAGTCATACCGTAAACGTAGCCGGAACATCCGTAAAAGTAACCATTAGTGCTGGCGTAAACAGCGCTGTAGTGAACGATATTAGTAACCCTGAGCTATTTACAGACGGCGCAGATAAAGCGCTCTATTTCGCTAAACAACATGGCCGAAATCAAGTAATTAGTTTTCCAATCCCACAGTAGGAGCTTAGTAATATGGCCCAATCAGGACTCGACCTTTTCCCATATACCCGCATGCGTAGAATGCGCCGTAGCGATTTTTCTCGCCGTTTAATGGCCGAAAACCAACTATCGGTAAATGATTTAATTTTTCCGGTATTTGTACTTGAAGGTAAAAACCGCCGTGAAGCAATTGAATCGATGCCCTCAATAGAGCGCTTATCGATTGATTTACTGCTCGAAGAAGCTAAAGAATTAGTTGATTTAGGTGTACCTGCCGTCGCTATTTTTCCGGTAACCCCTGCTGACAAAAAATCTTTAATGGCCGAAGAGGCCTACAATGAAGATGGCTTAGCACAACGTACAGTGCGCGCTTTAAAAGAAGCTTTTCCTGAGCTTGGGGTTATTACCGATGTAGCCCTTGACCCATTTACTACTCATGGCCAAGACGGCATTATTGATGATGAAGGTTATGTAATTAATGACATAACCACTGAAATTCTTGTTAAGCAGGCGCTTTCGCACGCCGAGGCAGGCGCAGATGTAGTTGCACCCTCTGACATGATGGATGGTCGTATTGGTGCTATTCGCGAAGCACTTGAAGCAGATGGACATATTCACACACGCATAATGGCTTACTCAGCTAAATATGCCTCTAGCTATTATGGGCCGTTCAGAGACGCTGTAGGCTCTGCAGGTAACTTGAAAGGGGCCGACAAAAAAACGTATCAAATGGATCCTGCCAACTCCGATGAGGCAATTCGTGAAGTGGCACTTGATTTACAAGAAGGCGCCGACATGGTGATGGTGAAACCCGGTATGCCGTACCTTGATATAGTCCGCCGTGTTAAAGATGAATTTGGTGTACCTACTTTCGCATATCAGGTTAGTGGCGAATATGCAATGCACAAAGCGGCAATCGATAACGGCTGGTTGAGTGAAGAGGCCACAATTATGGAATCTTTACTGGCATTTAAACGCGCTGGAGCGGATGGAATTTTAACGTATTTTGCCAAGCAGGCCGCGCAATGGCTGAAAAATAAGTAAAGATGTTATCAAAGGCGGTACGCCGCCTTAATTTTTTTACAATCATTAACATATTTGTATTCTTTTTGTCATTTAGATTGCCTAAACTGGTGTCCCATTTTGGGATTTAAATACACGGGAATAATAAAAAATGTTAAAAACGAAAGTAACGCCACTGGCGCTTGTATTAGCGAGTCTCAGTGCACCAGCCTCCGCCGATCTAATCATTTCTGAATACATTGAAGGCAGCAGCAACAATAAAGCGATTGAGCTTTATAACAATGCTGATACCGAGCTTTCTCTTGAAGGGTATACGTTAGGCCTTTATTCAAATGGTAGTAGTTCGGTTGGCAACTCAATTGATTTAACGGGCACATTGGCTGCCAATACCACCTATATCATTTCAAACCCCGGTGCAGCCGCTGAAATACTTGATATTGCAGATACAACGAGCACTGTAACTTACTACAACGGTGACGATGCCCTTGTTTTAACTAAAGATGGTGTAGTTGTTGACAGCTTTGGCCAAGTGGGTGTTGATCCTGGCTCTTTTTGGTCTGATGATACCGTTCAAACTCAAAATAAAACCTTACGAAGAAAAAATAGCATTACAACGGGACGAACTGACTCAACCTCAGCATTTAGCCCGAGCGATGAGTGGGAACAGTTTGATATTGACACCTTTGACGGCTTAGGCTCACACGCTGGCGACGGTGGTACGGCTCCTGCGCCAGACCCTGAGCCAGAACCACTAGAACCGCTTGTATGTGGCGCAGATAAAACGCTGATTAGCGCTGTACAAGGTGCTGGTGATGCAAGCCCATTAGTTAATACCCTTGTTGAAATTGAAGGTATTGTCACCGCTGATTTTCAAGGTGAAGATGGCTTAGATGGTTTCTTTGTGACCTCGCTTGCAGCAGATGTAGATAACGACCCAATGACCTCTGAAGGTCTATTTGTATACTTCACCGATACCGATGTAAATGTAGGCGATCACGTTCGCGTACAAGGTACGGTTGATGAATACTATGATTCAACCCAGTTAGCAGATGTAACGCAAATTGCAGTATGTGGTACTGACGAAGTAGCTACTGCAACTTCTATAAGCTTGCCTCTAAATAGCCAAGCCGACTTAGAAGCTTACGAAGGTATGCTTGTAAGCCTAGATCAAACGTTAGTTGTTACAAACAACTATGGCTTAGGTCGCTATGGTGAAGTAGAACTTGCCACTGAGCGTTTATACCAAGGTACGCAAGTTGCCTTACCTGGCGATGCTGCAAATGCAGTTGAAGCAGCTAACTTAACTAAAAAAATCTTATTAGATGATGGCTCTACAGCTCAAAACTCAGATCCAACGGCTTACCCTGCGGCAGGTTTATCGGCAGAAAACACACTACGCACTGGCGATACAGTAAATGCAGTGACAGGCGTAGTTGCATACAGCTTTAGTACCTATCGCATTCACCCAACTGTTACACCGCAGTTTATAGCGACTAATGCACGTGAAGATGCGCCGGAGCAAAGTGAAGAGGCCGATTTACGCGTTGCTAGCTTTAACGTACTTAACTACTTTAATGGTGATGGCCAAGGCGGTGGTTTCCCTACTAGCCGTGGTGCAGACTCAGAAGAAGAGTTTGTTCGCCAAGAAGCAAAACTTGTGAGCGCAATCAGTGCAATGCAAGCTGATGTTGTTGGATTAATGGAAATAGAAAACGACGGCTTTGGTGAGTTTAGCGCTATTGCAAGTTTAGTGAATGCATTAAACGATGCTGACAGCGCTAACAACTACGCGTTTGTAGATTTTAACGTGGCCCAAATTGGTACTGATGCAATTACCACTGCGCTTATTTACCGCGCAGATAAAGTTGAAGAGGTAGGTACAGCCGCTATTACTACTGATTACCCATTTGATTACAGCAACCGTGCACCTATTGCGCAAAGCTTTAAGTCACTTTCAACAGATGAAGTATTTACCGTTTCTGTAGCCCACCTTAAATCTAAAGGAAGCTGTGGTGATGATAATAACGACGACCTAGGTGATGGCCAAGGTTGTTGGAATGAAATTCGTACCGAAGCTGCTGATGCGTTTACTGATTGGCTAGATAGCAAACCTACTGGCGTAGATGATGAAGATATCATTCTTGTTGGTGATATGAACGCTTACGCAATGGAAGATCCAATCCGTAAGTTTGATGAGAAAGGCTATAAAAACGTAGTCGCAGAGCTTGATGGCGATACACTAAGCTACTCTTATAGCTTCTCTGGCCGTGCAGGTAGCCTTGATCATGCTTTAGCAACCGAGTCTTTACTAAGCAAAGTTGTTGCAGCAAATGATTGGCATATCAATGCTGATGAGCCTATCTTGCTTGATTACAACCTAGAGTATAAGAGTGAAGGTCATCAGTCTACGCTATACGCAGAAGGGCCATACCGTGCATCTGATCACGACCCAGTTATTGTTGATATAAAATCTGAGGTGGTACTTACCCCTGAAGAGCAAACACCGGTAATTGCACCTGATCAAATATTCACAGTAGATGAAAACAGCGCAATAGGCACAGTCATTGGTACACTTGATTTTAGTGACCCTAACGCTGATGTATCACCTGTGGTTAAATTTATTGTATCAGGTAACGATTCTGTATCAATTAACGAGCAAGGTCAGTTAATTGTTGCAAGCGAAGTAGATTACGAGTTTGAAAACCGTATTACTCTGACAGTACAAGCAGAAGATAGTGTAGGTAACGTATCTGAAGCGCAAACAGTTGTAGTTAGAGTCAACAACCTACGTGGTGATGACGATAATGACTCAGGATCACTACTTTGGTTATCGCTTTTATTAGCGCCACTTTCACTAGTGCGCAGATTTAAGAAAAAATAACGAGTAATTTGTTTTAAAGCCGCATTTTTGCGGCTTTTTTTATGTTTATAAAAATGTAATTCAGACAAGCTTCAGTAAACATCCCTTAATATCTTCCATACCGCTTATTAACTATTGAACGATTTAGCCGCGCAACAAATACATTAAATGAGTAATTTTTACACATAAGCCGTAGTTAGAACCCTTTTCAATATGACTAACTGTTGAAAATATAAACACTTCATTTGCGGATTAAAAGTTGCACTATAAATTCGTCACCATTGTGAAGTAGTTAAGTAACTAACCCTAAGCGTAAAAATAAGTCGTGTTTTTATAAAGGAATGAAAATGAAACAATTAACCCAAACACCTCCTACTTGGCAGAAAAAAGCAACGCCATTATTGGGTCTTCTTTTTATTTTTTCTGGTTGGGGCTATAGCACGCAGGCAATAGCAGCAAGTGTTGATGCAGCAATTCCGCAAGAAAGCCTATTTGAAGTAATAAGCGCCCGCGCTAAAAAATTAGCCGAACAAGAATACACACCTCCTAAAAATATAGAGCTAGATGCGCTAAACAACATTAATTACCAAGATTACCGCTCGATTCGCTTTAAGCAGGAAAAATCCGTGTGGAAAGATGAAGGCTTGTATGAGCTGCAACTCTTTCACCCTGGTTTTTTATATAAAACACCGGTCACAATTAATACAGTAGAAGGCGACTCAAAACGTAACCGCCTCCCGTTTAGCACTGATTTTTATCAATACGATGGTACGGCTGCCCCATTAAAAGACGAAATAGCAAAAAGCATAGCCGACACGCAGCTCGGCCATGCGGGCTTTCGTTTACATTACCCACTTAATACAAACGAGTACAAAGATGAGGTGATGGTGTTTCAAGGTGCCTCTTATTTTAGAGTGGTTGGGCCAAATCAAGTTTATGGTTTATCTGCGCGTGGTTTAGCAATCGACACCGCCGAAACATCGGGTGAAGAATTCCCTATGTTTAAAGAGTTTTGGCTTGTTAAACCCCAAGCTGAGCAAACCAACATCACTATTTTTGCATTGCTTGATAGCCCATCGGTTTCAGGCGCTTACAAATTTGATATTGACCCTACAACCAGCATGCTAGTTGATGTTGATATGCAAATATTTGCCCGTAAAGATATTAAAAAGCTAGGCGTAGCCCCTTTAACCAGTATGTTTTACCACGGTGAAAACAGCACTAAGTTTTTTGATGACTACCGCCCAGAAGTACACGACTCAGACGGCTTATTAACCCAGTCAGCTGATAATAAATGGGTATGGCGCCCGCTTAACAACCCATCACAGCTAAGCGTCACCTCGTTTTCGTACACCAACCCCAAGGGATTTGGTTTAGCACAGCGTGACCGTGACTTTAATAACTACTTAGATACTGAAGCACACTACCACGACCGCCCAAGCCTATGGATAGAGCCACAAGGTGAGTGGGGGAATGGCCGAGTTGAGCTAGTAGAAATACCAACAGACACTGAAACAAACGACAATATAGTAAGTTACTGGGTGCCAGAAAAGCCAATGAAAGCGGGAGATTCATTAAAGTTAAGCTACAAAATGAGCACTTTTAACGCCCATTTAACTCAGCATCAAAAAGCACGTGTAACACGCACACGTATTGGTAGCGCAGCGCTGCCAGGTGAAGATAACCCACCACCGCAAAGTCATCGCCAATTTACCGTTGACTTTGCAGGTCCCGATTTAAACAACCTGTCTGAAAAGCTAACACTTGACGCCGACATTCAGCTAACAACAGGTGAAGTAAGGGATGTAACAGTGCAAAAACTTCCTAAATCTCTTGGTTGGCGAGTAGCGTTTAAAATTGCACCTCAGGACGATCAACCGGTAGATATGCGTTTATCGTTAAAACTTCGTGATAAAGAAATTAGTGAGGTATGGAGCTATGTTTGGTACCCAAATGACATCAAGTAATAAAGGAAAAGGCACACCAATGCCATTCAAAACACTGCGCGTATGGTTATTTGCCATTGCAGCACTCACTGTTTCAGGGTACGGCATCTCCATTATGTTTGAGATTTTAAGCTCAAACGGAATGACCTTGCTTGAATACGCGCTATTGGTTTTATTTTCAATCACCTTTGCGTGGATTGTTACAGCATTTTGTAGCGGCACGATAGGGTTTGTACTGCAATTATTTCGTATTGACCCGCTCACCTTAAGGCGCATCAAGCCTATTGAGCTGGACAATGCCGCGCTTGCCCAGCAAAAAACCGCGGTAGTTATGCCTATTTATAATGAAGACACGCACCGTGTTATCGCCGGCTTTGAAGTGAGCTTACAATCACTAAAAGAGACAGGGCAACTTGCCAATTTTGACTTTTATTTATTGAGTGACACGCAAGACCCTGAAATAGCACAAAACGAGCTAAGCGCTTGGCATGCTCTTTGTGAGCGTTTAGGTGATACTGCAAAACAGGTTTTCTATCGTCGTCGCGAAGATAATAAACACCGTAAAGTAGGTAACTTAACCGACTTTTGCGAGCGCTGGGGCAGCCAATACGACCACATGATTGTACTTGATGCCGACAGCGTAATGACGGGTAAATGTATGCTAGAACTAACCACTAGCATGATCAAAAACCCGCAAGCGGGTTTAATTCAAACTATCCCTATTCCGGTTCGCCAAGACACCTACTTTGGTCGTTTTTTACAATTTGCCTCTGTGCTTTATAGCCCAATGCTGGCAACGGGGTCTGCTTTTTGGCAAACCGACAAAGCTAACTATTGGGGCCACAATGCCATTATTCGCGTTGAAGCATTTATTAACTATTGTGGTTTACCTACGCTTGAAGGCAATGCACCGTTTGGTGGCGAAATTTTAAGCCATGACTTTGTAGAAGCATCACTCCTACACAGTGCAGGCTGGGATGTACTTTTACTTAGCGATATTGAAGGCAGCTACGAAGAAGTGCCAAGTAACATTTTAGACTACGCCATACGCGACAGACGTTGGGTTCAAGGTAATATTCAGCACCTTGGTCTACTAGGTTCGTCTAAATTAAAGCTAATGAGTAAGTTTCACTTTTTATTGGGTGCAACCGCTTATATTTCATCGCTTATTTGGCTATCAATGCTGGCCTTAAGCACCATAGATGCAGTAACCCGTGCTTTAAATAGCGATGTCTACTTTAACCGGGTCTATCAGTTGTTCCCTACGTGGCAAATAGCTAAAACAGATCTAATAGATTCATTGCTTTACTTAACCATTATTATATTACTGGTGCCTAAATTAATGGGTGTAATAGTTACGCTCATACACAGAAATAAGCGTTTCGGTGGCTCATTTAAATTAATACTAGGCTCAATAATAGAGACTGTGTTTGCCATTATAGTGGCACCACTTATGATGGTGTTCCATGCTTACTTTGTAGTATGTGTATTTTTAGGTAAAAAAGTTAAGTGGGATGCACAGCCACGCGAAGGCCGAATGGTACCGTGGAAAGAAGCGTTTAATTACACCCTCTTCTCTACTCTAGTTGCTATAGTATGGGGCGCTACAGCCTATTACTTTACGCCAGTATTCTTTTGGTGGCTATCACCGATATTACTGGGCCTATTACTTGGGGCACCAATAATACGCTACACCAGTAGTATTAAGTTAGGGGTACAGCTGCGTAAAATGGGTATATTTATTTGCCCTAGCGAAGTTGATAACGACCCTATGCTAAACAACCTTAAAGTGCATTTAAAAGAGATTTCGGTACCAGAGCCTGGGCAATACCCTAAAACGGTGCCAGCCCTGCCAAAAGAGCATTTAGTGGTTATGCCAATACAAAGCTTTAATAAGCCTCGCCAGCCAAAGATGAAAGCGCTAAGAGCTAAAGCGATTAAGAAGTTTAATTAGCGCAATGTACTCGTATTAAATATAAAAGGAGCATGAACGCTCCTTTTTTTATACCTAAAATAAGCTGATATAACTTCTCTTTGATACCAATCCGCATAAGTAAGTGATCTATTTTGAGGATGGAAAAACGTGTTGATAGTAAGGCAAAAAATTCGCTATTTAGTTGTTCTAAATGAGAATTTTTTAACGCAGATAGCGACACGTTTAGCCCCGCAAAATGATTAGATATTATTGCGAATTGGTATTATAACTGCGTCTAGCTAATCCACGTATAATTTACTGCATCAAGTAGCCGCTCTTGCGCACTCTTTGCGAAACTAAGCCGCTAGCACTGCAGCTTTAATTAGGCCATTTAAAGCGCATTATTTTAAACAACCCTTTATTTAAACTGTCATTATAAATATTACTGCTATAGAAATCGCCAACACCAGCCCGCTTAATTAAGTGATCTATTTTGAAGATAGATAAATGAGTGGATAGCTAGGCAAAAAACCCGCTATTTAGTTGTTCTAAAGGAGAATGTTCTAACGCAGGTAGCGACACTTTTAGTCCCTAAATGATTAAATATTATTGCGGATTGGTATAACTCAGTGAGTAATTAAATCGCAGGCAATAAAAAACCCGCAACATGTGCGGGTTTTTTTAAAGAGTTACAGAACTAATTACTTAGCTGCTTTTTTCTCTTTCTCTGCAGCGATTACAGTGTCAGCAACGTTTTGTGGACAAGCTGCGTAGTGTGAGAACTCCATAGAGAACTGACCACGACCAGATGTCATTGTACGTAGTGAACCGATGTAACCGAACATTTCTGATAACGGAACGTCTGCTTTAATACGAACGCCTGTTAAACCAGCTTCTTGGTCGCTTAGCATACCACGACGACGGTTAAGGTCACCGATTACGTCACCAACGTGATCTTCCGGAGTGAACACGTCAACTTTCATGATTGGCTCAAGAAGTTGTGCGCCGGCTTTAGGGATCGATTGACGGAAAGCGCCTTTAGCAGCGATTTCGAATGCGATTGCAGATGAATCCACCGCGTGGAAGCCACCGTCGAAAAGCTCAACTTCAACGTCAAGTACTGGGAAGCCAGCTAGAACACCTTCGTCCATCATTGACTTAAAGCCTTTCTCAACTGCAGGCCAGAATTCTTTAGGTACGTTACCACCAACAACTGATGAAGTGAACGTGAAGCCTGAATTCGCTTCGCCTGGCTTGATGCGGTAATCAATTTTACCGAACTGACCAGAACCACCAGATTGTTTCTTATGCGTGTAGCTATCTTCGATTTCACGAGTGATAGTTTCACGGTAAGCAACCTGTGGTTGACCAACAACAAGGTCTACGCCGTAAGTACGCTTAAGGATATCTACTTTGATATCTAAGTGAAGCTCACCCATACCTTTAAGGATAGTTTCGCCTGAATCTTCATCAGTCTCAACTTGGAAAGACGGATCTTCTGCAACCATTTTACCGATAGCAATACCCATTTTCTCATTACCGCCTTTATCTTTAGGCTGTACAGCAATCGAGATTACTGGCGTTGGGAATACCATTGGCTCTAGTGTTACTTTGTCTTTCGGATCACATAGCGTATGACCAGTTTGTACGTTTTTCATGCCTACGATTGCAATGATGTCACCAGCTTGCGCTGAAGTTAACTCTTTACGCTCATCTGCTTGCATCTCAACCATACGGCCAACACGCTCTGTTTTACCAGTAAACGAGTTAAGGATAGTGTCACCCTTGTTAAGTTTACCTGAGTAAATACGTACGAATGTTAATGCACCAAAACGGTCATCCATAATCTTAAATGCTAACGCTTTAAACGTTTCATCAGCAGATACGATCGCGTGATTACCTGTTTCTACGCCTTCTTCATCCATAAGAGGTTGAGGATCAACTTCTGTAGGAGACGGTAAGTAATCAACAACAGCGTCAAGTACTAGTTGCATACCTTTGTTTTTGAATGCAGAACCACAGAATGTAGGGAAGAAAGCAAGGTCACGAGTACCTTTACGGATACAACGTTTGATATCTTCTAAAGAAGGTACTTCACCTTCCATGTACGCTTCCATTAGATCATCGTCTTGCTCTACAGCAGTTTCGATAAGCATTTCATGGTATTCATCTGTTTTTTCTACCATGTCTGCAGGAACGTCTGTGATTTCGTAGTTTTCAGGAAGACCAGTCTCATCCCAGATGTATGCTTTTTTAGTAAGCACGTCTACAACACCCACGAAATCGTCTTCAATACCGATTGGTAAAGTCATGATTAGTGGTACAGCACCAAGTACTTTACGTACTTGCTCAGTTACACGGTAAAAATCAGCACCCATACGGTCTAATTTGTTTACGAAGATAATACGTGCAACTTCTGATTCGTTAGCATAACGCCAGTTAGTTTCTGATTGTGGCTCAACACCACCAGAACCACAGAATACACCAACACCGCCGTCTAATACTTTAAGTGAACGGTAAACTTCAACGGTGAAGTCAACGTGTCCAGGAGTATCGATAACGTTGAAACGGTGATCTTTCCAGAAACAGCTTACTGCCGCAGACTGGATAGTAATACCGCGCTCAGCTTCTTGATCCATGAAATCGGTAGTAGATTCACCATCATGAACCTCACCTGTTTTATGGATAGTACCTGTAAGCTTCAGGATACGCTCAGTAGTCGTGGTTTTACCCGCATCAACGTGCGCGAAAATACCAATGTTTCTGTACTTCGATAAATCTGCCATTATTTTACTCTTAATAAAGTCGATAAATTATTCGGCGGGAGTATAGCATTACTTAAAGCGAACATCACCATACAAGTCGCTTAAAATGCAATCAATTCAATAAAATTTTTCTAGATTTACATTCAGCACTGGTTAAATAGCACTGATTATTAAATAAACCACTAAAACTATTATGTTTTATTCCTGTAATCTTGGTTTTAGAAAGTTACTTAATTATTTTGTAGCAACGCTCCGGTCGACCAATACTGCCGTAGCTTTGATCAGCACTTAGCTTATCAGACTCTAGTAAAAACTCTAAATAGCGCCTAGCAGTTGAACGACTCACTCCAACTAAATCGCCCATTTGTTGAGCAGTAAAGGCACTGGTGTCATGTTGTACAAATGCATCATGAATTTTCTGTAAGGTAAGCTGATCAACCCCTTTTGGCAATCTAGCCGTTGATTTAGTTTGCTCTTTAGAGCCAAACAAAGAGTCAACCATAGATTGTGTTACTTCGTTTGCATCAGAAAAACATTGCTGGCGCGTTTCAAAACGCGCTAACGCTAGATCTAAGCGGTTTAACATTAACGGTTTAACTAAAAAGTCGCAGGCGCCAAGTTGCATTGCTTTTTCAAGCGTTTCGACTTCTTTAGCCGCTGTAAGCATCATTACTTCACTTTTAATTTCACGGCGGCGTAAATCCGATAGTAAATCCAGTCCGCTACCATCAGGCAGGTGTATGTCGAGTAAAATAAGATCAGCCTCTATCGCTTGTAACAAAGCTGTCGCAGTACTTAAATTACCTGCAATACCAACCACTTGATACTGTGCTTGGCGCAAGCTCTGCTTTGCAATTTGACTTCCCGCAGCACCGCCTGGCAGCAATAAATACTGTGCAATAAGCTGTGCTACTTCAACTTCATCTTCAATTATAATTACAGAATAGGTCATGCTTAATTACTCTTATTATTTTGGAATATAAACACTTAAGCGCGCCCCTAGTAAATCAGACTCACCTATTTCTAAACTACCACGGCACGAATCTAAATTGGTTTTAACCAAATACAAACCAATACCATGTTGCGCCCCAGCTTTAGAGCTAAATTGTGGCGTAAAAATAAACTCGTGATCTGAACCTAAGCCAAACCCGGTATCTTCCACATCAAACAATAAAGTTTGACTGGTTTCATCTACGGTCACTCTTACCACCGGGACCCGAGTACCAGAAGCTCTAATAGCCGCTTCAATGGCGTTATCTATTAAGTTGCCTAAAATAGAGACTACCCTTTCGAGCATATCTTTGCGGGCTATAACACCTAGCAGGCTATCTGGGTTTAGCTCTAATGTAACATTAAGCTCTCGTGCTTTATGGTATTTACCTACTAGCAAACCGGCTAGTACAGGGTCTTGAATTCGTTCAAGTAAGTTATGAATTTGCGCTTGAGAGCCTTGACTCTCTTGCCCTATAAGTTCAATTGCTTGCTCACTTTTGCCCATTTGCACCAAAGCCCCAATCAGGTTTAGTTTATTTGAGTAATCATGGGTTTGCACACGTAGTAGCTCAGCAAATGCTTGTACTTTTGTAAGCTGCTGACTTAAATACTCTAGCTCATCAGATGGACGCATACTGAGTAAAATACCATCGGCCTGTCCCTGAACTTGTAAAGAAAAACGCGACAAAATAATCCGTTTATCTGCTGCAAATAGCTCAAACCCAACTATTTTACGGCTTTGATTTCGTAGTAAAAATTCAGCATGTTCTGGTAGTAACTCTTCAAGGGTGATGCTTTGATTAATTGTAGATGTTGGTTTATCAAGAATTTCGCAGGCACGTTGGTTTAACTTTCGGACTTTTCCATCGGGTTCAAGTGCAATAATACCGCTACGAACCGTATTTAAAATAGCATCCTGCTCTGAAAATAACCTTCCTATTTCATCAGGTTGTAAACCAAATATTGCGTTACGTACTCGCTGCCCAATATAAACAGCCGCTACAATACTCAAGCCAACAAGCAGCAGTCCCCAAATAAGTATTTCAGCACTGCGTGATAAAATAAGCGGATTAATTGATTGCACTAAAAAGCCAACAGACACTAAGCCTATAATTTCATTCTTAGCATTATATACGGGCACTTTTCCACGAATAGACTCCCCCATACTGCCATGCGCAACCGATATATAGCGCTCGCCATTAAGGGCGTTTTTGCTATCCCCCCCAACCATAGGTTTGCCAATTTTGTGCTCATCAGGGTGTATAATGCGCAGCGCATTAACATCGCCAACTACAATAAAGTCAGCACCGGTGAGCTCTGTAAGAGTCTCTATTTGCGAGTTAAACGCTGATAAGTCATCTTTTACCTCTAACGCATTTATTACATCTATACGTGTTGCAATACTATTAGCTACAGCCAGTGCTTTATCACCTATGTGGTTATGTAAGCTTTGCGCTGTAAGCTGATACACCAACGCCCCAAACAATATTGCTTGTAAAACACATAGCCCTGTTACCCAAATAATTAAACGTGTTTCTAATCGTTTAGGTTTTTTGACCATGCTTTGCAAAGGGTTTAGCTTGTTGGTGTTGATCATTTATCTCTCTATTGAGCTTGCTCTTGCTGTAACTTAGACGCTGTTTTATCTGCACGGCGCTGCTTTAAGTAATCCTTTAAAGGAAACAACAGCACTAAAATAGACAGTATAAAAATACCAAACGTAAGTGGTCTGTCCCATAAAAAGCTTAAAGAGCCATCAGAAATCATCATTGAGCGACGAAAGTTACGCTCAATCATGTCTCCTAAAATAAAGCCCAGTAACAACGGTGCCATTGGAAAGGCCAGTAGGCGCAATACTAACGCAACCAAAGCAACGCCAACCATCATAAATAAGTCGAATGTGTTAAACGACACCAAGTACACACCAATTAAGCTAAAGAACAAAATCATAATGGTTAATACCGACTTTGGCATTGCCAATACTTTTGCGAAATAAGGAATGAGTGGCAGGTTTAAAATTAATAAAACAATATTGCCAAAATACATGCTTACAATTACAGACCAAAACACACTAGGGTTTTCTTGCATAAGCATAGGGCCTGGCTGAATGCCGTAAGCGATTAGTGCTCCAAGCATAATAGCCGTAGTTCCAGAGCCTGGAATACCTAAAGTTAGCAAAGGAACAAACGAGCCTGTACACGCAGCATTATTTGCAGATTCAGGAGCGGCTAAGCCACGCAAAGAGCCCTTACCAAATTTTTCTTTTAGGCCTTTAGGTGCCAAATTTCGCTCAGTCGCATACGCCATAAAGCTAGCAATAGTGGCGCCGGCGCCAGGTAAAACACCAACAATAAACCCTAAGAATGATGAACGGCCTACAACCGGTGCCATATCTTTAACTTCGTCTTTTGTTAATTTAGTTGAGCCAATTTGTGGAGTGTCTGAATCATTAAGGCTTTTGGCATCTTTTTTCTCTGGCTTAACAACATTAATTAATGCCTCGGCAAGGGCAAACGTTGCCATTGCAATTAATAAAAAGCTAATGCCATCAAGTAAGTCGGCTTGGCCAAAGGTAAAGCGCTCAGTGCCCGATGAAGGGTCTATACCTACCGTTGCCAGCATTAAACCAAATACTGTCATCATCATTGCTTTTAAAAACTGGCCTTTATTTGAAAATGCAGCAATGGCCGTTAAACCTAAAAACATAAGTACAACATAATCAGGAGACTGAAAACTCAACGACACCTTTGCTAATAAAGGCGCGGCAACCATAAGTAATATTGCGCCTATTGTTCCGCCTATAAAGGAAGAATAAGCAGCAATAGCCAAAGCTTTACCTGCATGACCTTGCTTTGCGAGTGGATAGCCGTCAAAAGATGAAGCCACCGTACCCGCCACCCCCGGCGCATTAATTAAAATAGATGATGTAGAGCCGCCAAAAATTGCGCCATAATAAACACCGGCCATTAAAATCATACCCGAATCAGCGCCTATGCTATAAGTAATAGGGATCATCAAAGCAATTGCAGTTATAGGCCCAAGCCCAGGTAACATACCAATAAACGTACCCACCAAACAGCCAGCTATCACGTACATTAAATTATTAAAGTCGAGCACGGTCGACAAACCAAGCATAATTCCATCAAACATAACTTAACTCCACAAATCGCCCGGAACCAAGTAAATACCTAATACTTGAGTCATCAAAAACCAAAACACCACAGCAACAGGAATAGAGGCAAATAATAAAATTTTCTTGCGCCTTTCACCCATTACAAAAAAACCTGCTAATAAAAAAGCGCTTGTAGATATTAAAAAGCCCACAGGCTCTAACATCGCACTATAAATCACCATTAAAACTAATAAGCCTAAAGTGCGTACAACATGCGACTTTTCTAATGGCTGGTTTTCTGCTGCTTTTTCATTTGGCTTAAGTAAAGTGGAACCAATAGAAAGCAAACACACCACAATACCAAAAGCAGCGTACACTTTTGGTAACGTAGCAGAAGTAACCGTTTCATATTCTTCAAATGGCAATAGTGGAATTTGCCACGCCACCACGGCGTAAAGAGTAAATAGCGCCAAGAATAAACTTGGCCCTAGTAGTTCGCGATTCATCATAAAAACCTCGATTAATCCGCTTTACGAATAAAGCCAAGCTCTTGCATAACCACTTTAAGCTGCGCTTCTTGTTTTTCGAGTGACTTAATAAACTCATCTTTTGCCTGAAAAAGATTTAACCAGCCATTTCGTGCACGAACGGTTTCCCACTCAGGGGTTGATTGTAATTTACGAAGTTTTTCAGTGTATTGAGCTAATTTATCGGCAGGTAAGTTAGGGGCTGCAAAAAAACCACGCCAATTAACAAATTCCATATCGTAACCCATCGACTTTAACGTCGGTATTTGTGGGTAATCAGTTAAAGCCTCTGGCGATGTAACGGCCAACACACGAGCCTGTCCGCCATTGGCAACTTCTAATGCTTCGCTTAAACCAGTCGAAAGTAAGTTAACCTCACCAGAGAGTAGGCCTGCTTTTGCTTTGCCACCGCCATCATATGGAATATAACGAATTCTACGACCGTCAACACCGCCCGCTTTAGCCGCTTGTGCAGCAACTAAATGATCCATGCTGCCACGAGCTGAGCCACCAGCTACTTTAATAGAGCTTGGGTCTTCTTTAAGTGCTTTAATGACATCTTGCCATGTTTTATAAGGCGAATCGTTACGTACAACAAATGCACCAAAATCAGCAATCATACTTGCTACTGGCGTTAAATCTCGGTAACTGTAAGGAATCTTTCCGGTTAAGGCTCGCAACACTATAGGCGTTGAATTAACCATTAAAATATCGCCTTTTTTAGTCCCTGACTCTATTAAGTAGGCAATTGCTCGCCCACCGCCGCCACCAGACATATTTTGAAAAGACGCATTGTTGTCGATGCCTGCCTTTACTAAACCTTCACCTACTCCACGTGCTGTTGTATCCCAACCGCCTCCAGGGCCTGCTGGTACTAAAAAGTGGATATCAGCCATTGCCATGGGGCTGCTTAGTACTAATGATGCCGCTAGTAATGTTGTTTTAACTGACTTAAATAATTTCATTGTGTGTCTCCTTAAAATAAATACTGCATACGTGCACTAAAGCCCATACCAGAGTCTTCATCACCTACAAGCGCAGCGGTGCCTGGGCCCTCTACATCGCTGTAGATAAGGTTGCCCATAAATTTAATGTCGCTACTGACGTAATAACTTGTTCCTAGTGTGAAAGTGGTTACTTCACTGCCTTGGTTTTTACTCGTTGCATCCATTTGTGAAACACGCGCAACAAGCTCCCATGCATTTTTTATATTTTTAGGTTGTACAAATAGAGCAGAACCTGCTTTGTACTGTCGTTGCTCCTCCCCTAAAAAGTAACTTGCTGAGACATGAAAGCCGTCAAAACGCTCTGCATCTAAATCATCGCTACTATCAAGTGCATCTAATGCGCGGCTTGCGTACTCGGCCTCTAATGTTAAAGAGTCAGCCTGAAAAGCAAATTCAAGCCCCGACTGCGATAAGCTATCCAGTGCGACTGTTGCCCCGCCTGCAGCATAATTAACTAGGCGTACATTAGTTTCACGTACTTCACCACGGGCAAAACGCGCTCCCAGTTCATTGCCGCCCATATCGCGGTACGAATGCCACGCACCTAAATGAATTACGTCGCCAGGTGCTGTACTCGACCACGTAGCACGCCCTGTAATAGCAAGTGTTAGGCGGTCGTTTTCATCATTACCCGTTGCACCAAAGGCATCATTTTTATAAACCCCAACGGCATAACGAAAGCCTGAGTCTTTAAAGTATTGATAAGCAGATACGCCCCAACGAAAAAAGGGCGAGAAAGTATTGGCAACAGCACTACGCTCAATAGTATTAATATGTTTTGAACTAGTAAGTGCGTTTAGCGACATGTCTTCGCGGATTTTACCGGCTTTAATTTTAAGGCCGTTTTCAAATGCATAACGTACACGTGCAAGTACAATTTCGGCATCACCTTCGCCAAATTCTAAAAGTAATTTGTGATCCCAGTTACCATGCTCACTCTCTACGTAGGTACGAATACGGCGAGGGGAAAAATCACTCCCGCCTGAGCCATCATTACCTGCGTTATAGGCACCTTCAAAATAGTTGTAATCAAGCTGTACTCGCCCTCCAAACTCCAAATTAAAGCTACTTGATGTTTTTAAAGCGTTAACTTCTTTTTGCAATGCATCTAATTGCGCTTGTAGTTTTTGAGTATCGTTATCGGCTAAAGCAGATGTGCTAACTAATGCTGCTGTAATTGCCAAAGCGAGCTGTGTGTTACTTGCTTTCATTATTTTCTCCACGCTGTGTTTGTGTATTTATTGTCAGGTAGATATGCGACGACAAACTGCTATCTAACGCGCAGCTTATTGTTAACGGGAAATTAACGAAATATTTTGAGGGAAAGGTGCATTGATGATCGTTAAATGCTTTTTGCTCATTAAAACCATGAACAAAATGAACAAAAATAAAAAACTAGCCTGCGTTAACCACTCGCTCAGAACCTGAATAAAAAACGCACGAAATAAAATAAGAATTATTTGCATTTGGGTGTTGACAGTTTATTAGATCTAACTGATAATCAATATCAACAAGGCGGGAATGCATACCCTCTTGTGACGGAATGAACTAATTTGTTTCTCGACCCTGAAACAACGTGTGGCGCACGTAAACAGCTATGGTTACTTGTTATGAACCGCAACGCCCCTTGATGTTGATGATGAGTAACCGCCCTACTATTTTACTTGCTACATTGCTCATATCGGTGACGGTAGATATGAAACTAAAAAAGCCCTTACGGGCTTTTTTTATGTCTGTAATTTAGTGAACAACATGCTCACATAAATTAATCCATTAACGGCGGTTTTTGCGTGCACGTGCACGGCGCTGTTTTTTCTCTTCTTCTTTAGCGGCTTTTTTAGCTTCTGCCGCGGCGCGAAGACCGGCAACCATTATTTCTTCTTCTTCACGCATGGCAGGGGTTTCCATGGTGATGCGGCCAATAATGCCATCACGAAGTTCATTTATGAGTATTTCAGACATTTTGTAAGTGTCTATTTGGTTACCACCACGAATGCAGCCGCGCTTTTTACCCGCCATTTCAACAAATTCCCAATCACTTTCTGGCAGTTCATCTATTTTATAACGTGCTTTTAAAAGTTCAGGATAGGCTTTCAATAAATATTCTGCCGTATAGCTTGCCACATCTTCGTATTCAAGCGCTGTATCACGTATTGCACCGGTGGCACCTAAACGATAACCCGAGTTCTCGTTTTCTACTTTTGGCCAAAGCATGCCTGGCGTATCGTAAAGCATAATGCCGTCTTCAAGCTTAATGCGCTGCTGCGCCTTGGTAACCGCAGGTTCATTTCCTGTTTTTGCCACTATACGGCCGGCTAATACGTTAATTAATGTCGATTTACCCACATTTGGAATACCCATGATCATGGCTTTAATTTGCTTATCAGCACCTACTTTGTGTGGCACCAATTTTTTACACAGCTCATTAATGCGGTGCACCTCAGCGGCTTTATCATGACCAAACGCAATCGCTTTTACGCCACTTTCTTGCTCAAAATAGTCTTTCCACGCTTCGGTCATTTTAGGGTCGGCTAAATCAGCCTTATTTAAAATTTTGATGACCGGCTTGCCTTCACGAAGCGTGGCTACCATCGGGTTTTCACTACTGTAAGGAATGCGTGCATCAAGCACTTCAATGATCACATCCATTTGCGGCATTATTTCTTTAATCTCATTACGGGCTTTATTCATGTGCCCAGGGAACCACTGTATTCCTGTTCTACTCATTTGATTTATATGACCTTTAATTAAAGGCTGCAGCCTATGGGTACTAATGTGGGTACTAAAAGTAAAACTATGCTTTTGTACTTTCCGTTTATGGGAGTAAGTTTACTACAAAACTGTACTTGGATTCTCATGAAAATATATGAATAGCTAAATATCAATTCAGCCCGCACTCTATATACCTTCTATAGGAATGTTATTCCCTTTCTCGCGTGCTTGTTGTGAGCTAATTAAGCCAATCAGTTATTCCTATTTCAATAAAAATTTACGATGGTATAAGTATTTTGCAAACACCCGTTTTTTCCAGGAAATCAGTCCCTATTAAATAAGGTCTATAATACCCCTCAATTGCATCTTCTTTCTCGTTAGGAGCAGATAAGTGTAAACACTCATGCAGTGGAAAGTTACCTCGATTAAATATTAAATCAGCATGCGCTTCTCCGGTGCAATCAAGTATTGTTCCATCTGCTAACGTTAGCCAAACATGTGCCTTAATAGGTTCATCTAAACTAGGAGAATTTAACTCACTTTTAATACTCTCATCCGACATTTCACAATAAATATAATCATGCCAATACCTATCCCCAATTGTAATATGGCTGTCTATATTTAAATCTGTCTTTAGAAAATACTGAAGCATTAGATGAACATCTGTACATTTACTTGCTAAGTCTTGGGATGATTTAAATTCATGAAATTGCAACACCTCAAAACAATGAATTAAGATTTCTTGTTTCTTATTGTCGCTAAGAGCTTCGCTAAATGGCAACGGGCTTGAAGACAATTTTAAATGTAACTTTTTAGTTCTAAGTACGGCATCTTCAATTCTTTTTTTATAATTCAAATCTCTTACCTACAATTTATATAAAGTATCTACGTAATATAAAGCTAAGCGCAGCTTTCGCTGCGCTTAGCTTAAATAAAATTATTTAACTATTTTTTACCGTTATAGTTAGGGTTGTTCGGGTTTAACTGATTACTTCGATTATCTTGTGTTCTCTGGTATGGAACATTGACTCCAGAAGTGCCTTTATTGCTGTTTCTTTGGTTTGATTTATGATCTTTATTGCTAGACATATATGTCTCCTTAAAAAGTTAATTGTGATTCGACTTATGGAGCTTCAGCGTTAGCTAAAGCTCCTTCAATCGTCGAATATCCATTTTAAAGTTTCTATATGCTCTAAAGTCACTTGGCGTGCTTGGAACTGTTATTTTGATACCTGATGGCGCAATCAGCCTTGGATGACGCCCACGCTTTAAAGACCAACCTTTTTTCTTCAATAACTTACAAACCAACGTGTTAATGTTTTTATCATTACTATATTTTTTCATTACTGCTCTCCTAGTGTTATCAAATTCTCTTTAATAACTTGCGGAAAGCTCGAAGGGTATCGGCTTGCGAATGCTTTAATGTTAAAGTTCACATGATTCAAAGCCTTAGAAACCCCTATATCCAATATTGAAGGACTAAGCGTTAATCCCTGACACGATGACGAGTTTTGGTAGAAGTTACCTTCTGGATTTATCATCAAATATGATTGCCACATATCGCAATTATCTTCAATTGCAATAACATTACTGTGCTCTTTATGCTTTTGAACATAAGAATCATATTTTTCTTGCGAGATAGTTAACTGGTCACTATAGACAGGTAATGCACGTAAGAGCTTCCACTTGTCGGGTTGCAATAATGCGATTGCTGCATTCAAATTCTCGCGAAAGTTAAATGCATTAACAACAGTATTAACTTTCAACTTACCTTGAGGATTTAACTGACGATATAGCGCTGTAACAGTTAATGCTTTTTGCGGGGAAAACCATTCACCTTTACGATCTGTTCGGCCAATGCTTTGAGCTATTAAATAATCTGCAGTATCAAAACTTAAACCAAGCATATCTAAATGAGGGGCAATACGCCTTAACATTGCTGGTGACAAAAAATGTCCGTTAGTAATAAGTGATGTATTAAAGCCTATACTCTTTGCAAATAATAAAGCGCTAACAAAGCGAGCACCTAACATTACAGGTTCTCCACCAGCAAAGTTAATCCTTACTGATTGATAACCTAATTCTTGTCGTATTTGATTATTCGAAAAAAAGTACTCAGCTAGCATTAGCAGTAAATCTTGAATGCTCTCTGAAGAATGATGTAACTCTGTTGCTGACGTATTATCTTGCCACTTAGCGTAACAATAACCACAACGGTAATTACACGCTTCGGTCATGTGAAAGTTAATAACAAGCTCTTTAATATTTGTCATATGAATCTCCATCTATTGCTGACAGCTATAGATTCACTTAGTGCAATGCACTAACAAACATTATTTTTAATAATTACATTTTTTGGAAATACCCTAATAAATCATCAAATTCCTCTGCTTCCTTGTGCCGAGATGTTATATGTTCTACTAATTGCTTAACACTATGATTATTCGTATCTAATTGCCTTGATAATGCTAACGCTTTGTCTATATCGTTATTTAAATAAGCTAAAAGCAAGTTATCTGTTGAGCTGGTAAGGGCAGATTGCGCAAGTAATGCATGCAATAAACTGAGATTTTTCCCTAAAGCTAGTTGAGGCATTACAGCAAACGGGTTAGGTAATCTCTTTTTGCGCAAGTCACAATCACTAGCAAGCGCATTCGCAAATTCAGCAGCAGTTGTTTTACTCAGAGCAATGCCCAATAATGAATTACTTTCACCAAACAACTGACTAACTATCACTGCACAATGGTATCTAAAGCCCTTATCTTCAAATATTTTTTTTACGTCTTTGGGATCATGAAAAATTGCATTAAGAAGTAAAGCATTAAATAGCACATCTAGCTGCCCATCTGCCAAACGCTTTGTTGATCTTTGAACCTTTAGCTCAGTTTCAACTTTAATAAGCTTATTACGGACAAGAGAATTTGCTTTGTCTTTTAAATATGTGCTTTCTTTGGCAACATCGATCCCAAATAAGAAGCGAATAGCATCAGGAACAGTCATACCACTAGCCATTACAGTAAGCCGCCTCAAGTAAATGACTCGCTTTAAGCCTTTCTAGTTGCTTTGCACCAAATGACATGTTCGCTATTGTTTGTGCTAAGTCGAACCAATTACTCATCTTATAATACCCATATCTTTTTTTACACGACGGTGAGCTCTTAATATATTGTTGTAATACGCCTATGCAGTAGCCAGCACGCATAGCCTCTGATACCGAAGTATGAAGAGCAGCATACTTCCCAGGCTCTTGTTTTCGGTCAAATATCTCAATCACTTCTGCGCAAGATGCTTGCAAAAATACTGGGTCATCAGATTGGAATACTTGCTCTTTTGCCTCAAGGCGAGCCGTACTAAAAAAAAGACCTAAGGTAACTAAACTTAAAATTAATTTTTCCATTATTCTACTTCCAAACATTTGTAAACTCAGCTCATCGCTTCTGGTTAATCATTATTTAATTCATTGTCAGGTAGGTTACTGGCTGCATTATCTTTATGTTCGTAAAAATTAGGCAAAGGCGTACTCGCATAAATTGCTATGGTTGTAATAATAATAGAAAGGAAGGCTTGAATATCAGCATATCTATTTAATATAGCGACTCCGAGTACACCTTGGTTGACTAATTCAATTATTAAATAAAGTGTAAAAAATAACGAACAAAATAGCTCAGTAAAAGCAATAACGAATACAAAGCGTTTAAGTGCTTTCCATTTAGTCCAGTTCAAAGCAAAACAACGCGCGAAAAACCGCCATACTGAGGCTGCAAATATAATGAAAAGTCCAACTTCACTCAGATCTAAATCAGATAAGCCGGCATCATACTCAAAAAAATAAAGAGGAATCGATATCAAGTTAAAAGCAGCAATTAAACTTAAAGCCAAATAAAGAAAAACAATTATCAAACCACGAGCAAAATGCCCAAATAAAATATCAACAGTATTAAAAACAGACTTCATTTTCATCCTTGAATTTATATTAAAGATAGTTATTTTAAAAAACTATGACTACTTATTGACTCAGATCAGGCTAAGCCATAAGTAACAACTGAATCAGGAAACAGTCCTCTCGTAAGACCAAGCATGGTAACTAACATTATTAAATGCAAACTCGTCTAAACACTCAGGGCCTATTTCAATTTTCAGTAAGTGTTTCGAAGAGTAACCTAAGTAAGTTAATCTGATATTCAAAGCCCAGCCAAAAGCACGGCATAAAAGGGAAGCTATACGCTTCCCTTTAGACTAGTTTTAGCTGTTTGTGCTTTTAAATTTAGTCAGTCTTCTTGTTTTAGCTTGTTCCAAGCAGTAAAGACATAGGCATCCATCACTTACATGCGAAACAAAATGAGGCAACTTGTTATTATGAAAATAAGTCACTCTGTTGCACATGGCTATCTAGCTTTTTACTGTATGCAAATATCTTTTCAACTGTTTTGATTCCTACGCCTTGTATCGATAAAAGCTGATTCAGTTGATATATACGACCTTCCATAATTGCTTCTAAAATTCTTTCTATGTAAATAATTTTAACTCCGCTCTCAGCAGATATTTGCTCACTTGATAAGGGCGTTATTTTTTTAGCGAACTCGACATATAAATCATCATTAGCCGTTGCTGAATAGTTATAAATTTCGATATCAATATTAAGATCTGATAGGTATGACTTCATAATAGTAAGACTAACTTCGCTATCTATCCCACCTCGCCCCCCGCCTAACACAGGAAAAGCTATCGACTTTATATTTTTATCTTGATAGGTATCTACAAACTTTTTAAGACCCTGGTGGAGGTATGACTCTTTTGACGGATATTTCCAGTTCAACTTGGTCGGAAAATTTAAAACCGATCTGAGCTCTGATTTATATATCCACAAGAGTCCTATATCTAGCTTGCGTTCCTCACATAAAGCCTCATATTTTATAAACATCTCTGGGTAGCGTAATTTAAATTCTAAGGCTAAACCCGCTCCCATAACGCCGTCACAGTTAACAGGATTTACTAAAAAATCGCAATTAGAGTTAAATATGTTCCCACTTATTACTTTAATGCCCATAACAGTACCTTAATTAATAAATCTAAATGTGATGCTAAAAAAACAATTTCGAGTCAACAACAACACCAATATCTATTTTGTTATCTACACACAGTTTTTTAACCCTTTGCTGTACAATTACATTCTGACAATAAATACAATGAAGATTATTAATAGCTACCTTTTCATAAACTAAGCATTCACTCATCATTATTGATTTTAATTCTAAATCTATAACCCCATTTAGGCTCCAGCTTGAGCTAAAAATCTTAGACCAATTAAAGAAAGCTAGCTCATTTATGTCAGACGTAAAAGTTGTACTTAGTGAGGATGCATTCCCCCTCGAAAAAATAACTTTAGGGGATGCTATAATTTCTTTCCGAAAGGATAAAATAATAACCTCTGCTCCAAACTCTTTTTGAACTTGGAACAACATGGCATTTCTAACATTAAAATAAAAAGGTACGTAGTCATGTACTGAGTTTTTAAATATAGGCTCTTTCTTTGCTCTTCTTGCGTTTACTAACCCATTACTTATATCAACTTTTTGTGCTTTATTATTATGGTTTAATAAGCCTTTAGAAAGTATGCCTTGAAGGTTAGCAATGTGTGTAATGTGCATTAAATAACTAATGTTTACCCTTTCAAGTGAAGAGAGCTTAAAGTTAAAGATCACATCATTAAGTGCATCATTCGACCACACAATCCAACGTTCATTTTTATCATTTTCTCTATACATACCACCAAACTGTTTACCTTTGTTTGTTAGGTAGTACTTCTTATTTTCAAAGAAAATTAGGCCAATTTCGATTAGGTGCTTAAAGAAGCCATTTCTATTTTTAATACCGTTATTCTTACATAGCGCTGTTGTTGAAATTAGCTCAGCTCTTGCATTCGTTTCAGCGCTTCTATTGGCACATTCAATGGCATCCTTGCGCCTTAAAATGGATTCTCTTAACTTATACTTTGATTTTATTTGATGCTTAGCTTTAGCTAGCCCTACTCTCTGGTGTTTTTTTTGTTTCAGTAGCTCTGCAGCATCGTCGTGAGGGTTAATAGCTAACCTGTTTTCTCTCTCTGTACTTTCAAGTTTCGACAGCTCATAATTTTTTGAGATATTTAATTTATGAAACTCATTATGAAAATGATGAGGTGGTTCTCTTACTTCCTTCCCTGCAGTAAAAAGACTATGGTTATTTGGGTCTTCATATTTTTCGATATGCTCACTCTGACTATTTTTATCACAGGCTACTTTATGAACTATCTCATCTTTCTTAGGTTGTGCTCTAACAGGTATTGGTTTTGGCTCTTCCTTACTTTTAGGTACGTATACTGTATTCGCCTCAAGCTCAGCCATTAAAGCCTCTTGCTTAACTCTCAATGCTTCTAGCTGTAACCTATTGATCTCTCGTTTAGTTCTTATATTACAAGCCTTAGCGCCTTCCTCAAACTTTACAGCCTTCTCATTAACAAACTCAGCAAAATTTACTAAACGATCTGAAATAGGTATTTCAGCGGAGTTATTACTGCTTACATCCTCTGAAGATATGCTTTTAGCAGACCTCGTGTTATTTTTGGGTGCTGCTTCTTTATCAATTGATGGATTTTTTGTGAGCTTATTAATTAGGGTGCCTAAAACAACTGTAATTAATAAAACATGGGGCATCGCTGCTATCAAGCAGATTGGATTTAAACACAAACCAAAAAAGAGTAATTGATTAAGAAACATTACAAAAATAAATGTACCAGTATATAAGCTGGCAATTTGTTTTGTCTTAACCCACAGATGACTTAACCAATTCACTTGACTACCAACATGCTTTAAATATATCCATATAAAAAATTCCAATCTTTCCAGGTTGAGGATTGAGTCTCTATTACTTACTCTGCATTTTGTCTTTGGTTAAAACGGAATATCATCATCAAAATCGATTGTGGGTTCCATAGAGTCAGATGAGCTAAATCCACTTTTTTTATTAGAAGCATCTTGTGAAGGCTTTGGAGCGAAACCTGTATATGGTTGAGATGACTCACCTTGTAAAGATCCAGTATCTATGATGTTTGTTATATCACTTGAAAAATTAACACATCTATTTAAAGTAATGTTTTCAGCAAGCTCTTCTTGAGTATCACAACGGTATACTTCTCTTTGGCAGGCTTCGCAAAATTTTATGACAGAAATATGAGTTGCAGTTAACTTATCCCATTTTTGGTCACATGAATAACCCCATGCACAATTCCTTATATATTCTTTTGTCATTCCCTTTCCTAATCTAATAAATTTGAACTTAAAAACGATAATTTCTTACTTAGTATCACTAAAGTGCTACTCACCAAGAGAATAGATTCTGTAAAATCTAAATTATCTCTCAAGTGAACGGCACTAAAATAGATCGTAATTTTTATATCTGCCCACCAACACCTTTAAACTTCTCAACAAAAGCGGCGATTTTCTGAAACACTGTTTGCTTTTGGGTTCGATACTGTGGATTCAACGGGCTAAGTTTGGGCAGCGCTTCATTAAGTGCAGTACCATTTTCAGAGGCATACTCACGCTTGAGTGATGAGGCAATATAGCGTTTAGCAGCATCTATATTGAGCTTTTCAGAAGCAATAATGGCATCGGCTTCGCGCTTCTGCTCCGCCTGGGCGAATTTGAAGAAAGCGTCGATAATGCTGGCTTTGTCATTGATCTCATCTAGGTTTGTCTGGTTAATAAAATCAACCACCAAGCTCTCTTTCGCTCTATTGCCAAGGCTACCGCGGATCATACGACGAACTTCTTCAATCAAGCCTTCTTTGCTCTTATTCTTCTTATTGTGGTCAAAAATCAGTTCAAGAATGTAGTCGAGGTTTATTTCTTGTGATTTAAGCAAATCAACTTCAAAGACCACATCGTCCCAGTCTACCGTTGACTTATCTTTGTCCTGACCTTCTTTATCGCGTCGTAACCAGTCGCGTGTATCGTTGTAGGTAGAGCGATAATCTTGAATAGCACGTTCGCTCGGCATATCGATGGTTTGCATTGCCTCGATGTCTGCATCGTCCAGATAGTACTTTGACTTGAACTCTTCAACAGCTTGTTCATCACTGGTATCTAGGCTTTGCAGTGCTTTTAATCCAGCAAACTCATCGTAGTTTTGTAAAATATTTTCTGCTTTTAGGTATTCACCAAACAGCTTGGCAAATTCCTTTTTATCTTGTTCTTTTTCAATATTTTCTGGTTTTGGAAAGCGTTCTTGCAGCTCTTTGACGATATCAACAAAACCTCGACGCGCTTGGCCAGTAGCAATATCGTTAAAACCTTCCATGTATTCTTTGTAGCTCTTCTCCAACACCACGTTTTTGGTGTTTTTGTCACCAAACAAGGTGATGGCATCAATGGTTGCCTGTTCCAAGTCCCGGAAGGTAACAATATTGCCAAAGGTCTTGGTAGCATCATAAATGCGGTTAGTACGAGAAAACGCCTGCATCAAGCCATGATAGCGCAAATTCTTATCAACAAACAAGGTGTTAAGCGTAGGCGCATCAAAGCCTGTTAAAAACATACCAACCACTATGAGCAGATCTATTTCTTGATTCTTCACGCGCTGGGCAAGGTCACGGTAGTAGTTCTGAAAGCCATTGCTGTTCACACCATAATTAGATTTAAACATGGCGTTGTAATCAGTGATCGCGGCGCTCAAAAACTCTTTCGCGCTGCTGTTCATCGCACTAACTTCAAAGCTCTCATCTAAAATATCACCAATGGCATCCTGCTCTTCATTGGCTGCAAATGAGAAGATAGTCGCAATGCGCAGAGGCTTACTTGTGGGTCCATTTTCGGCCTCGGCCTGCAATGTTTTAAAGGTTTCATAATATGCTTTAGCCGCATCAACACTACTGACCGCAAACATGGCGTTAAACCCTTTGGCACCAGAATAGGCTCGATGCGTTTTCTGGTTAAAATGGCTCAGAATATACTGCGAGATTTCACTAATTCGCATGGGATGTAAAAACGCTTTCTTATTCTCGGCGGCACTGAGTTTTTTATCGTCTTGTTCAGTCTCAATGCTCTTAAATTGCGGACGAACATCGTTATAGTCCACTTTGAATTTAAGTACTTTTTCATCACGAATGGCATCCGTGATCACATAAGTATGCAACTGCTGGCCAAACACGTCGCCCGTGGTTTCTGCACCCAAGGCGTTTTCAGGGAAAATTGGCGTACCGGTAAAGCCAAACTGGTAGTACTTTTTGAATTTCTTCTTGAGGTTTTTTTGCGCCTCACCGAATTGGCTGCGGTGACACTCATCAAAAATAAACACCACTTGCTTGTTGTATATCGCTAAATCGCTCTCATTCTTTATTAAATTGTTGAGCTTTTGAATAGTGGTAACAACAATCTTGTTATCGTCTTTATCCAGGTTGCTTTTTAGCCCTGCGGTACTGTCTGAACCATTCACACTATCAGGCGAAAATCGCTGATATTCTTTCATAGTTTGAAAATCGAGATCTTTTCTGTCTACCACAAAAAAGACTTTATCAATACTATCTAAATCGGTGGCTAAACGTGCCGCTTTAAAGCTGGTGAGTGTTTTTCCTGAACCCGTGGTGTGCCAAATGTATCCGCCACTTTCAGGCTTAGCCCAATCTTTAGCGTTAAACGCGCTCTTTATCTTCCATAAAATACGCTCTGTGGCGGCAATCTGGTAGGGGCGCATTACCAGCAAAGTATTGCTGACATCAAACACCGAGTAACGCAAGATCACTTCAAGTAGCGTCTCTTTCTGGAAAAAAGTGGCGGTAAAGTCTTTTAAATCCTTAATAAGCGTATTGTCAGATTTTGCCCAGTTCATCGTAAAGTCGAAGCTGTTTTTGTCACGTTTCGTGGTATTGGCAAAATAGCGCGTGTCGGTGCCATTAGAGATCACAAACAGCTGCAAGAACTTGTACAAAGAGTTCTCTGCATTAAAGCTCTCTTTGCTGTACCTATGTATTTGGTTAAACGCCTCGCGGATCGCCACACCACGCTTTTTCAGTTCAATTTGCACCAAAGGTAAACCATTGACCAAAATTGTCACATCGTAGCGGTTGGCATGGCTTCCCGTTTGCTCAAACTGCTTAATCACCTGCACTTTGTTACGAGCAATGGTCTTCTTGTCGAACAGGTAGATGTTTTCTATATGGCCATCATCAAAGACAAAGTCGAAGATATAGTCACTATGCACCTTGCGGGTTTTGTCGAGAATATTGTCGCTTGGTGTGTTCAGGTATTGATCGCAAAAGCGAACCCATTCGGCATCGGTAAACTCGACCTTATTAAGGGCTTGTAGCTGTTTGCGCACATTCACCATCATGGCATCGGGTGTCGTTAGCGCGGGTAAATACTCATAGCCCTGGTTGCTTAGGTCCTGAATCAGCTCACGCTCTAAATCACCTTCACTCTGAAAGTTTTCTGCTACTTTCCAATCTTTAGTGTATTTATCTAAAACAATAAAATTATTGGATTCTGCCACCGTTTTATAAGTCGTCATTCGTTTACATCCTTTTTCTTACTTCCATGCCCAAGTAGCTTTTTAACTTCGCGGTCAAAGTCAGATTCTATTTTTTGTTGTTTGTTAAATTGCTCATAAGCTTCATGGGCTTTTTGCTCAGCCGCCTTGCGGGTTACATTGCCATAGCCTTCTAACACTTGGTACTCATTAAAGGCTAAAAACTTATTCACACTTTCAGCAAAGGCTTCCATGGTAAACGTATTACGGCGTTCAATAATACCTTCTATGTAATCAAAAAATGCTGAAACTGCGCGCTCTAACTTTTTAATTTCATCTTCTGCCAGATAGTTTTTCGCAACCGTAGTGTCTGATTTGAGTATTCTACCTTCAGGTGCATTTTTATAAGTGCTCATGCCCATTAATGGCTTATTCGCGTCAGCTTTAAGGGCAATGATTTCAGAAGATGTATGGCCGGTAATAGCAAAATGAAACTTGTCTTGTACATGAGCATAAAACAGGCGGGTAGTTTCTGATTTAGGGTTATAATCAATACTACATTCTGCAAAAATGTCAGTGATTTGCTGATAAATACGTCGCTCACTGGTACGAATAGAGCGAACGCGATCCAGTAACTCTTTAAAATAATCTTTACCAAAAAAACGACCATTTTTAAGTCGCTCATCATCCATGGCAAAGCCTTTGATGATGTAATCTTTAATTAGTTGTGTTGCCCAAATTCTAAACTGGGTAGCTTGCGCTGAGTTAACCCGATAACCAACCGAAATAACGGCATCTAGGTTGTAGTACTTCACTGGCTTTGTTTGAGTCTTATCAGCAATAGCACCATGTGCAGTGGTATTTTCCAAAATGGAAATAACCACTTCCTCTTGTAGCTCGCCACTTTCAAAAATATTTTTCAAATGCTTAGAAATAGCAGGAACACCCACACCAAATAATTCGGCAATGCGTTTTTGGGTCAGCCAAATGGTTTCGCCACTGAGTAACACTTCTACTTTCACATCCCCGCTTGGTGCTGTATAAAGTAAAAATTCAGATGTTTGATCTTGTATGGTCAAATTCTTATTGGTCATCTTCAGCCTCCTGCTTCCAGTAGCTGTAATTATCAATTAAATTATCTAATAGAAGCTTAACCATCTGTTTTTCTGGAGGAGTAGGCTCAGGAAGTACTTCACCCGTTAATGTGTTATGACTAGTAAATTGAATAATGCGATTTAAGTAGCCTTGTTTATCACCGGGTGCGCTCTCCAACAGCTTTCCCCATTCAGAATAACCTAAAAAACTAGCCGTTTTTTCGTACAAGTTTCGCAATAATGTAAAGTGATGACGTTCTACCAAGTTATTCTTAGTCGCATGCTCTAAAGTTTGTTTTAAATGCAAGTGATAAGAAAAACTCATATTAGAATCACCATACTTGGTATCAAGGCGATGACTGCCATCCTCGAGTTTCTCGAGCAGATAACAGCCCTCTTTTTTTCCTTTTTTGTTTAAACCAAGCTCGTTATGTAGAACATTGTAAAATGTAGGGCTATGTGTGGTGATAATGAATTTAAGGCCGCGACCGCTCGAAGGGTAGTAGCTAGACTTTATCAACGTAGCCAAATCAACAGCCAGTTGTATAAGGTGGTTTTCATCTAAGGAACTAACAGGATCGTCTATAAAAATATACTCAAGTGCATCAAAGTCATTGGTGCTTCTATTCTCCGGCTCAGAAATATTTCGTTCTTCTTTGATCAAATACAGTAAACTATAGAAGACACTCCAAATCAGGTTGCTTTCTTCGCCTTTAGAGATCTTGATAGGCTTGTTCTGGTCGTCACCTCTCATTACAAGAGAAACTTCTGAAAAATCAGCACTAAATCTCGGCTCTATAGTGCTGTTCGTCAGGCGCTGAAAGTTGCTGGCAATGTTGTTTCCTTGCCCCTGCTCTTCAAGCACCCACTTGGTGAATGCATTTGGGTGTATTTTGAGCTTCCTATGCTCATCACCATCTAAATCGTTATCCCAATAAAACAGATCTTCAGTAAAAGCATTATAATAAAGGATATTCTTGCGAGACATCTCTGATATTGATACTTCATCGCCACCCTCTTCATTTATTTTTGAAGCAAGTAACTCTTTAAACTCCCTAGATAGTCGCGTTTTACCAGAGCCATTAAAGGCATAGATCAACTGCACCTTTTTGTCAGTCGCTTGCAACTGCTCTGCTATTTCCGTTAGTGTTTTACTCATTAAGCAGCCTCATCTGAATGAGGTTTCGGGTAGCTCAACAACAGGTCGCGATAATACTCGTATTGCTTTTGACGTAGCTTGATTTCGCGAGGGAGACCTTCTTGGATTGAAGTTGTTAAGACCTCGAATTTGTCGAGAATTTCAATTATGCGGGTCTGCTCTTCCAAAGACGGTAAGAGTACATCAAACTTGTTGAGCCAACCCGTATTTAAATTAACTTTCGCCGCACCGTAGGTATGTTTTTCTACTTGATCCCAGAACAAAGCAGTATTCATCCAATGTTTAATATACGAATTTAAAACCTTCGCTGGGTTAACTCTTATATAACCGAGACTTACGAACATACATAAAGGCTCATCAGTTTCAACAATAACAGGATGCCCTAGGTTTGATCCCACTCGAGTAAACAACACATCTCCTCTTTTAGGTTTAGCATTTGATGTTGAGCTCAAATACTCCTCTTCAGAAATGTACTTGGTATCTGCCAGGTCTAAGAAGTCTTTGGACGTGTTTTTGGCTGAAATAAACTTAACACCCTTCTCAACATACTTAGGAGTATAGGTTAACCCCAAATAGATCTTAGATATTTCACCTAATTTCTCTAATTTAAAACCAGATCCTGCAAACAACTGGTCGCGGTAGTAGTTGTATTGTTTTTTCCGTAGGTTAAGCTCGGTAGTCAGCTCGGTAGTCAGTTCGGCGGTCATGGAGGTAAATGCATCCAAGATACGCACTATTTCAGCTTGTATTTCCAGCGATTTTTCTGGGTTATTTGGGCATGGGATTGGGATACTAAAGCCTTTGACCTTCGCATCAGAAATAGCTGGATAAGCAGAACCACTCTGATTCTCTTCAAGATACTTTTTAAAATCACTTGAGGAAATCAAATGCAAAATCCACTTAGGTAGAGTCACATCCCTTTTCACTCGCAATACGCAATACCCTGTACTCGCAACTGCTCCATTATATTCCTCATCAATTAAGCAATAGCGCATTTGTGTCGGACGAGTTGTTGCAAATAATACATCGTCTTTCTTTACAAGCTTTTGAGCACGACTGGGCGCATTGCTAGCTTTTATCTCTGTTGTTTCTATTATTTTTTTTGTATCAACGCTGACTGAAGTTAGAGCAATATATTGATGGCTTTCAGAAGTTTCACGCCACTTTATATTCGTGGTTCGCTGAGTAACTTCGCTGATCGGAAACCAAACCACTTCAACACCATCGAGTAGTTTCTCTACATAGCTAAAATCGTTCATGCTTAAATCTCCTCCCCCTCAATTTTCGTCACAATGGCGTCAATATCACTGCGAAGCTGATCGATTTTAGCGACAGTGGTTTTAAGCTCGGCATTAAGCTGGGTAATATCTATCACTTCGCGCGTGTCTTTCGTTTCTACATAGCTGCTCACCGATAGGTTGTAGTCATTTTTCGCAATATCATCCAATTCTACAGATTGAGCAAAGTGCTCAACGTTTTCTTTGCTGGCAAACACTTTCATGATCTCTTCAATGTGTTGCTCAGTCAGGACGTTATTATTGGTTTCTTTTTTGAAATAAACTTCGCCACTGGCATCAATAAACTGGATAGTGGTGTCGGTTTTATGTTTAGACAGCACCAAAATATTCACTGCAATCGTGGTGCCAAAAAACAGGTTTGGTGCAAGTGAAATCACGGTTTCGACGTAGTTGTTATCAACCAAGTATTGGCGAATTTTTTGCTCAGCACCACCACGGTAAAAAATACCGGGGAAGCAAACAATCGCCGCACGACCTTTGCTTGATAGGTAACTGAGAGTATGCAGCACAAAGGCAAAGTCAGCTTTTGATTTAGGCGCTAATACACCTGCGGGTGCAAAGCGGTCGTCATTGATTAGGGTTGGGTCGTCGCTACCAATCCATTTCACTGAATAAGGCGGGTTTGAGACAATCGCATCAAACGGCTTGTCATCTAAGAAATGTGGCTCGGTTAAGGTATCACCCAGCTGAATATTAAACTTGTCGTAGTTAATGTTATGCAAAAACATATTCATACGCGCCAAGTTGTAGGTGGTGTGGTTGAGCTCTTGGCCAAAGAAACCATCTTCAATGATATGTGCATCAAAGTGCTTTTTGGCTTGTAACAGCAACGAGCCCGAACCCGCCGCAGGGTCATAGATTTTATTCACACTAGTTTGGCCGTGCATGGCCAGCTGCGCGATGAGTTTTGAAACATGCTGAGGCGTGAAAAATTCACCACCGGATTTACCCGCATTCGCGGCATAATTTGAAATAAGGAACTCGTAAGCATCACCGAATAAATCAATTTGGTTGTCTTCAAAATTACCGAAGGTTAAACCTGCCACGCCTTTTAGCACATCTCTGAGGCGTTTGTTTTTTGCCTCTACTGTATTACCCAGACGATTACTGGTGGTATCAAAATCAGCAAACAAGCCTTTGATGTCTTTTTCTGAATCATAGCCATTGGCTGAGTTTTCGATTGCAGCAAAAATAGCCGCCAAATCAGTATTTAAGTTTTCGTTCTTATGCGCATTAGCCGCCACATTGCTAAACAACTGGCTTGGAAGGATAAAATACCCTTTAGTGCGAACTGCATCATCTTTGGCAGCCAGAATGTTTTCATCATCATCGTCCATGGCAGCATAATTAACACTCTCATCACCGCCTGTAATGTAAAGCTCAAAGTTCTCACTGATAAAACGATAGAACAAAGTACCCAACACGTACTGCTTGAAGTCCCAACCATCTACTGAGCCGCGTACATCGTTAGCAATAGCCCATATTTGTCGTTGAAGCTCAGCACGTTGTTGATTACTTGTCATTTCTTTATTCCCGTAAAGTACTTTATTTAATATTGAACAGCATATTTTAGTAAGTGAGATAAAGCCAATACGAGCTTTATCTGACTTACTTTTCGTCCAAATAATACTACCACAAATTCTATATAATCAATCTGCTGCTTCAGTTTATAAATAGTTTTATTGTCTTTACACTTCCCTTTCACCAATTCTTTCCATTATCCAATCATCCACTTCTGACTCAAGCCAGGCTACAGATTTGGCACCTAGAGAAACTTGCTTAGGAAACGTACCTTTAGTCATAAACTCATAAATTGTTGAACGACCAAGTGATGTTTTTTCGATTACTTCTTTTAATTTGATTAAACGCATGGAATTTCTCCGGTTGGTTATTAGTACATAACCTTTCCGGGGCCAGTATTTTTTTATGCTCTTCAAACAAAAACGTTAAACATATACATCACTATTTTGCATAAACCATTAAGAGGGCATAACAATGCAAAATAACAAGTCACTATACGAATTTGATCACCCTGTAAGTGATAAACAAATACTTGAAGCCGCTGCATACATAAACGCTAAAAAGCAGTTCCGTGATGGCGTATTAAGCAGCCCTAGCGACTGCGAAGAGTACTTAAAACATAAATTAGCGATACATGAACATGAAGTATTTGCCGTACTGTTTTTAGATAGCCAGAACCGCATACTGGAGTTTAAAGAGCTATTTAGAGGCACTATTAACGCTGCTAGCGTTTACCCTAGAGAAGTTGTTAAAGAGGTGCTAGAGCTTAATGCGGCATCCGTTATTTTGGCGCATAACCACCCTTCTGGTGTCACTACCCCATCTCAAGCAGACAAGCTTATTACTACCAAATTACAGCAGGCACTTAACCTAATTGATGTATCTGTGCTTGATCACATCATCATTGGTGAAAGCACGTATTCATTTGCTGAACATGGTTTAATTTAAAAGGAGTTAAATATGGCGTTAAAAATAGAGCAAGTTGCAGGCTTAAAAGTGCCTGACTCTTTTATTGGTGTGATTGTAAGCGCAATTGCTAATGGAGGTGATTCTGTAGGAGTAGCTAAGGCGGTTACACTTAACTTTAGAGATCCAGATTACAGCCCTGAAGCCGGAGGCTTTCACCCTGTAGAGGTTAGGATAGAAAAGCAGGCCACCAGCTGGCAGCTTATTTATATTACTGACTTTTCGTATCAGGGCCATCATACCCCTGAACTAATAAAAGAAATTGATGTGTGCTTTAGTATTAAGCAGGTTTATCACTTTTTAGCTGGTTGGTTAAATGCTAGGGAAGGTAAAGAGCTGTTAGCTTTGTTTATTTCTAACTTTGTTGATTACTACAACACAGGTTGTTATCAGGTTACGGTTACAACTGAATAAAGGGAGGTTTTTATGGCTGAAGTACAAGCAGTTAAAAATCTTGATACAGTAAGGCTTGTTAGTTATTTGCTAGAAAAGCCTTGCTCAAGGCAAATGAGTCAAATATGGAATATTGGCTTAAATCTCGCGCTTAGAATATCTGATTTACTTGCAGTGAAGTTCACTGATATAAATAACGATAGGTTGATTATTTACGAGTCAAAGACGTCGAAATTAGCTGAAATAAAACTAAATGATAAGGCGCTTACCTTAATCAACGAAATTAAGCTTACTCATCCACACCACATCTACTTGTTTCAATCATACCGAAATCAACAAGCAATTAACTCAAAGCCTAAACCAATATCGCGTAGAGCGGTTACTAAAGCATTTTCGCTAGTTGGTAAAGAACTAAATATTCATTTAGGTACTCACTCAATGCGTAAAACACGCGGTTATCACTTGTATCAGAAAACCCACGACATCGCCCGAGTAATGAAAATGCTTCGCCATAGCTCCGAAGCAACAACACTTCGTTATATAGGCATAACACAGGAGGAAATAGACAAAGACTTTGAAGAACTAGAGCTATAACCCTTAGTAGCGTCATTCTGGCGCTGGTTTTACTTAACTAGAAGGAAGGCATTATGTCTTTAAATAAAGCCGTTTCGTGCGGCTTAGTTGGTAATGAGTTATCTAAACAGGTAACTAGCAGTAATGACTCTAGCGTAAGCAGAACAGCTGTGGCTATAAGCTCCGGTGCAGCTGCTGGAGCGCTCACATCTGGCGCAATAGTAATTGCTGCAGGTGTCGCGTCTGCGCCAGTTACAATCCCTTTGGCGGTAGCTGGTGGAGTAGTTGCTGGCATTGCTAGTTTGTTTGATTAGTTAAATACGAGTGCTCATATAGAGCACTCTTTTAAGGTGTAATAACACCGTTTATTTTTTTAGGTTCTCATAATGGTATTTTGGGAACTTGCCAGCCTTTATATACTAAGGGTTTGAGCTTATTTAGCTAGTTGAAGGGCTCAAAACACTGTTAAGTAGCTTAATGGGAAGTTGATTACCTCCTACTGCAACCAAAGTAATTATCTTTACTACCAAAAGCTTTTGTATCAACTTTTGCAAAATAACTGACTCTAAAAAATAGCTGTTTAAAATCCTCTGCAAAGTTTTCACTGTTTCTATTAAGCCTGTATGTATGATTATCAGGAAATTCTACACGCTTACCTGCATCATAGGTTTCAATCCCTATAGCCTTGGCCCAAGCCCTAATTATACGAGAAGCCATATTATCACCATTACCTTGATAGCTACCTAAACCATAATAAGTGTCTTTATTCAGAAATATGGCGACATGATAATGAGGCATGCAAGAGCTATCTTGCTCTTTAACCCATATATATCTCAAACTACTGTGGTGGGCATTACCGTTTCTTTTAATTTTACCTTTAATATCACGCTGTATTTCTAGATCTAGATTCTTAAAAAAGCTTGATATATGCGATGTTTGTAAACTTGCAATTTGATCAATAATGCCAAAGCTAATTGGAAACCTTAAATCGAACCTAATAGCTAAAGTCCTTGGGTGCTCATTCAGGCTTTGAGTTAAAACCTGCTCAATAGATATTAAATAATTTTGTATCAAGTCTCCGTTATTCCATACAGGAATATTCTTGTAGAAATCTCCTTTATTTATCACTAAGTTCCTATTAACTGGATGACGTTTATTCATTATTTTCCTCTTGATTTTGGTTAGTCACATAAGAGGTGTCTCCTTAGTAATTATTTATCCATTATTCCTTTATATGCTCGAAGAGGTAGTGCCGTGTATATATTACCTATACAGAAAAACACCCCATCAGGTTTGTGTGGTATGAATCAAAAAATCATAGGCTACCTAGTTGAATTTGACTCGAAGAAAAAGGGGAGATGTAGTATCAAAATATAAAATGGAATGGGTATAAATACATTTAAAGTTTGCATTTACACTATTAGCGTGCAATAAAACACAAGCGAGGCCAGTAAAATCATTGCGTAAAGAAACTTTCTGGTTATGCTTTTTTTATGAAAATGGAATGCTTTTAATGGATAAAAAGTACAATAAATTTATGAATTCCTTACTTACTCTTACTAATGAATGTGAAGTTATTAAGTGGATTGACTTTTTTAAAAATGACAGTAGGGCCCTTTTATGGCTCTCAACAAAAGCTGCAGCAAGTTACTACCCTTGTGGCAGCTCAGTACCAGATAATTTTTATGCAGCAACGGCTTTAATTGAACGCTATGATGGATATTTAAAAGGCTCTAATTTAGAAGATTATAAAAGGGATGTATTTAAGATAATGGCAGACTACTTGAACGATATCTTACCTGTTAGCGACTTTCAGTGGTTAAAAAAAATTGATGAGCAGGGTCTATACTGGGTGTGGGTTTATATTCATTTCAATAAACCGATAGAGAGTTACAGGCCTCAAGCGCATAGCCTTCAAACTAGAAGTTTCATATCAACAGCAGATGAAATTTTCCCTTTAGTATTACAAAAGCTAGATTATACAATCAGTTTTGGTGATTACAGAAAGAGCTATTTATCTGTACTTTTGAAAGAATACAGCAGCTTTGTTACTAAAAGAAACCCTGTTTATTGGTTAGACCCTAAAGACAAAGAGGGTTGTAGTTGGGTATGGCAATACATAATCGATAAGTATGAACATTTAGACTTTCTCGCCCCTATCACAAGTGAGGATATATATTTGGCGATTGTTGCTGTAACCTCAAATTGGGATTTACTTCATAAAAAGGTAGAGATAGAACCACAAAGCGCCTTTAATGAAAATACATACGACCAATACATACCAAGTACATCTTATTTAC
>NZ_PNCU01000199.1:0-208 GCF_005886915.1 Pseudoalteromonas sp. S3776
AAAGACAGGTATCTCCATGACTAAACTGCCACTCAAGCAGCTGGTTCTCTATTTGGCTCTTTCCTTCGTACCGATTCAATCTCTGGCATCCATACAGCCACTGTTTCAGTTTGCTGCCGGATTACTGAACAAAGGACAGTTTCCAGAATCAGATCGCTATACCACCGATGATGATATTGTCGTTCTGACCAATGATGGCGTAGAACTG
>NZ_PNCU01000200.1:0-237 GCF_005886915.1 Pseudoalteromonas sp. S3776
CATGATCAGCACTGGCAGATTGAGCAATATCACCGGGCGATCAAACAAGTTTGTCATATCGAACATTTTCAGGTTCGCAGTGAACGACCGGTGAGAAATCATATATTTGCGAGCATATTAAGTTTTGTTTATCTCCAGAAAATGCAGATAGCGCAAGAGTTCACGAATATTTATCAACACCAGCGCGAGCTATTCAAAGAAACGGTTGGAGCTTTCATTGTGAGTTTTGCAAAAGGC
>NZ_PNCU01000201.1:0-278 GCF_005886915.1 Pseudoalteromonas sp. S3776
GCTTACAAGGTGTAAAAGACAAACGTAAGCTGGATGAAGTGGTTGAGCGCTCACTGCGTGGTGCTGCTTTATGGGATGAAGTGAAAGACCGCTTACATGACAGTGCATTTGGTTTATCGGGTGGTCAGCAGCAGCGTCTGGTTATAGCCAGAACCATTGCTGTAGAACCAGAAGTTCTTCTACTGGACGAACCCGCTTCTGCCTTGGATCCTATTTCAACCCTGAAGATTGAAGAGCTGATTAACAAGCTCAAATCCAAGTTCACCATTGTCATTGTT
>NZ_PNCU01000202.1:0-304 GCF_005886915.1 Pseudoalteromonas sp. S3776
GGTTATTATCAATCTTTAATACATAGGCGTAATTGCAATTCTCAACTCTATTTATTATATTCCAACAACATTGGCTGGGGTCATAATCAATATCGAGTAGATAAAAATATTTACAGTTATCTGATGCGACCCAAGTCTTGTTCTTGAATTCAGTAATAAAAAAAGGTATTACATTTAAAAAAAATAAAGAGAAACTACCTATTCCTCCCTTTATAAATCCAGCTTTTATAACTTCATCTCCATTTTTATAAATACAAGCATTGCTACTAATATATAAATCACTCATTCCATATGAAAAACTAAT
>NZ_PNCU01000203.1:0-322 GCF_005886915.1 Pseudoalteromonas sp. S3776
TAAGAGTTTTGCAAGCTTGCGAAGCTAAAAGTCGACAACTTCATACTAAATTTATATTGTTACTTAAGCAGCAATTTTTGGATCTAGTATGAATAATCAAACATATTTCTGCGGGACCACACGATGGAGGCGGTATTAAAGCACAAACTCGCAGCAACAGAGTTAACAACCCGTATCGATTCCGCTGGACCATTGGCTATCATCAAGGTAACCCTCCAGATCCACGAAGTGTCGCAGTAGGCAGCGCAAGAGGGTATGACTTTTCAGGCATATCAGCGCAGCAAGTAAAACCCAGTGATTTTGAAGATTACGACTTAGTTTT
>NZ_PNCU01000204.1:0-232 GCF_005886915.1 Pseudoalteromonas sp. S3776
TTGTTAGTGGGGCGAGATATAGCCATAACGTATCTCGTTGTAAATGGATCGCATGAAATGTTGATGTATCGAAATGGTAGCCAACGGCTGCGAATGAAAATAATTGATTTTCGGAAAGTTGAATTTTAAAACGACCGGTATGGCTTGTCATTACCGTTTGTTTTGTATTCAAATTTGTAACACTGGCTAATGGGATAGGTTCTTTGGTTAAACTATCTTTTAAATAACCCCA
>NZ_PNCU01000205.1:0-394 GCF_005886915.1 Pseudoalteromonas sp. S3776
TAAAGGCAACAACTGGAATTTAGGTCACTTTATTGATGCCCTTGCCATAAATTCAGATGTTCAGCTGGATCGAATCATGGTAGGTGGGACAGAGCTCCCGTCGCCACTTGCAAACAGCCTCTACTTCGTTACCCGTGAGACTCCTTTGGCAATTAAAGGCGACAAGGATAATCCTACCTCCAAAGTACTGGAACTCAGAGAGGGAGCCAAGCTCGAGGGAGTTGGAGGCGTCGATAAAGTCGAACTTTTCGGTTCGGCAAAATCTGAATCAGGGACTGCAATTCATGATGCAACGGAGCTAGTCGTTAATTCTCCCTTTGAGAAGGTACATGTAGGGACTACTTACATAGTTCCCGAAGATTATGCTGATCTTCATAGCTTCCTTTCAATGTAT
>NZ_PNCU01000206.1:0-357 GCF_005886915.1 Pseudoalteromonas sp. S3776
ACGAGCTGATTACCTTCGATGAAGATATGAAAGCTTGTCACCCGTGGATGGAGTGCATAATTCACAGAAAAGATCGGGAACATGCCATTAGGGTGCGAGAGTACCTTGATGAACTGTACCGACCTGCGGTGATCAAGAATGGCAAGAAGTTTCCTGGCCCTTGGCAGACTTGTCCTAAACGTATGTTAAGGCACAAGTCGCAAATCCAGGCGATTCGGATTGCCTATGGTCTTAGTGGATTATTTGAACCGGATGAAGCAGAGCGTTTACTGGAAACCCAGATGGGTGAACCGGTACCTGACCTGCGGGAGTCTGAATCAAAGCTGGCAGAAGTCGCCAGTAATGAGGTGAAGGAGC
>NZ_PNCU01000207.1:0-289 GCF_005886915.1 Pseudoalteromonas sp. S3776
ATCATGGCAGACAGCGACGTAATCAGCGACAGATTGATCACTACCAGTGCAATCTTGAGGCCTAGAGGATTGGATAACTGTTCAGCTGCCTGGACAACAACATCTATTCTCCCGTTTAAGAGCGATAGATCCTGGCTGCTGACAATCACCAGATTCAAAGCCAGATAAATCAGAAAGACGCACAAAGAGCCAATCACGGTCGCCTTCATCAGATTTCTATGGGGTGCCCGAATCTCCCCGGCCACATAGATAATGGCATTCCAGCCGGAGTACCCAAAAAAGGTCCAGA
>NZ_PNCU01000208.1:0-243 GCF_005886915.1 Pseudoalteromonas sp. S3776
TAAATCCCTTTCTCTGTGTATATTTGCATTTTACACGGGTAGATTTGTTTATTGTTCAACCCGGCAACCCGCCCTTGCGGAGTTAAAGAACTAATAAACGTTACGAATACTTACTTCCCTACGTTTTATTATTTCTAAGCTCTACAGCGGTTCTAAATGGATTATTATGCAACTCAAGAAAGAGCTCGAGAAGAGAATTTTGGTAATTGATGGCGCTATGGGTACTATGATTCAACGCCATAA
>NZ_PNCU01000021.1:0-138746 GCF_005886915.1 Pseudoalteromonas sp. S3776
GCCGTATACTTTTGCAAGTACGTTAGTGATTGCTGCAGTTAGTGTAGTTTTACCGTGGTCAACGTGGCCGATTGTACCAACGTTTACGTGCGGTTTTACGCGTTCAAACTTTTCTTTTGCCATCTTAAAAAATTCCTAATTAAGAAATTAAAGCCTGGCTCACTATTGAGCCAGACGAGCTAAAATCATATAACAGCGCGAGCTGAAATTATTGTATCTGCAACCTGTTTAGAGGCTTCAGCATACTTCAAAAACTCCATAGAGTAAGAAGCACGGCCCTGTGTTGCAGATCGTAAAGCAGTTGCATAACCAAACATTTCAGAAAGAGGAACTTGGGCATTAACTTGCTTAAGTCCACCTATTGCATCTTCCATGCCTTCGATTATGCCGCGACGACGGTTAAGGTCGCCAACTACATCACCCATGTTTGAGTCAGGAGTGATTACTTCAACCTTCATCATTGGCTCTAAAAGTACAGGGTCAGCTTTAAGCGCCCCCGCTTTCATTGCCATTGAACCTGCAATCTTAAATGCCATTTCATTCGAGTCTACATCATGGAATGAACCATCATATAGAGTCGCTTTAACGCCAAGTAATGGGTAGCCAGCCAGTACACCCTGAGACATTTGCTCTTGGATACCTTTGTCTACCGCAGGGATAAATTCTTTAGGAACCGAACCACCTACTGTTTCGTTAACGAACTCATACGTCGGCGCTTCATCTTCCGAAATATCCATCGGTTCAAGTTTAACCCAGACGTGACCATACTGACCACGACCACCTGATTGACGTACAAACTTCCCTTCAACTTCAACAGTTGAACGGATAGCTTCTCGGTATGCAACCTGCGGCTTACCAACGTTACATTCAACACTGAATTCACGTTTCATACGGTCGACAATGATATCAAGGTGAAGTTCACCCATGCCAGAGATTATAGTCTGGCCTGATTCTTCGTCAGTTTGTACACGAAAAGACGGATCTTCTGCGGCTAGTTTACCTAGTGCAATACCCATCTTATCTTGGTCAGCGATTGTGCGAGGCTCAACCGCAACAGAGATAACTGGCTCTGGGAACTCCATACGCTCTAGCGTAATAATAGAGTTCGGATCACACAGTGTCTCACCTGTTGTTACGTCTTTGAGACCAATAGCTGCCGCAATATCGCCTGCGTGCACTTCTTTGATCTCTTCACGTGAGTTTGAATGCATCTGTACGATACGACCAAATCGCTCACGCTTACTTTTAACTGGGTTATAAACCGCGTCACCCTGTTTAACAGTACCAGAGTAAACACGGAAAAAGGTTAAAGTGCCAACAAACGGGTCTGTTGCAATTTTAAATGCAAGTGCAGCAAACGGCGCTTTATCATCAGCTGGACGTTCTTCCTCAGTTCCATTTTCTAGGATACCTTGGATTTGTTTCACTTGTGTTGGTGCAGGCATGTATTCAACAACGCCATCAAGCACAGCTTGAACGCCTTTGTTTTTAAATGCACTACCACACGTAATGGGAACAATTTCGTTCGCTAATGTGCGTTGACGTAAGGCAGATTTAATTTCTGCTTCACTTAACTCTTCACCTTCTAAGTACTTATCCATTAGTTCTTCAGAGGCTTCAGCTGCACTTTCAACTAAATGAGAGTGCCACTCTTGAGCGAGCTCTTGAAGTTCTGCCGGTATTGCCTCATAAGAGAAAGTCATACCCTGGTCCGCTTCGTTCCAGTTAATGGCTTTCATTTTTATAAGGTCAATAACACCTTTAAAGTCGTCTTCAGCGCCAATAGGCAACTGGATTGGAACAGGCGTTGCTCCAAGACGAGATTTCACCTGGTCAACAACCGTTAAGAAGTCAGCGCCAGTGCGATCCATTTTATTTACGAAGATCATTCTCGGAACTTCGTATTTGTTCGCTTGGCGCCAAACTGTCTCAGTTTGCGGCTGTACACCTGATGAAGCACAAAGAACAACTACCGCACCATCAAGTACACGTAAAGAACGCTCTACTTCGATAGTGAAATCTACGTGTCCTGGCGTATCAATAATATTGATTCGATGGTCGTCAAATTGCGCGTCCATCCCTTTCCAGAAACACGTTGTTGCAGCAGAAGTGATTGTGATACCACGCTCTTGTTCCTGCTCCATCCAATCCATAGTTGCGGCGCCATCATGTACTTCACCGATCTTATGAGAAAGACCTGTGTAGAACAGAACACGTTCTGTTGTGGTGGTTTTGCCTGCATCTACGTGAGCTACTATGCCGATATTACGGTAGCGCTCAAGTGGAGTTGTACGTGCCATATGATCCTCTTAAAGGTTAAGGACAGATTACCAACGGTAATGTGCGAATGCTTTATTCGCTTCAGCCATACGGTGAACGTCTTCACGTTTCTTAACCGCAGTGCCTTTGTTGTCAGCAGCGTCAACGATTTCTTGAGCTAAACGTAAGCCCATAGATTTTTCGCCACGCTTACGTGCAGCGTCTACTAACCAACGCATACCTAATGCGTTGCGACGTACTGGACGTACTTCAACTGGAACTTGATAAGTTGAACCACCAACACGGCGAGATTTAACCTCTACCTGTGGACGGATGTTATCAAGTGCAGATTCAAAGATTTCTAGGTGCGACTTGCCTGATTTCTCAGCAGCCACGTCTAGCGCACCATAAACAATTTTTTCAGCAGTAGATTTCTTGCCGTCTAACATTACGATGTTAACGAATTTAGCAAGAAGTTCCGATCCGAACTTAGGATCTGGAAGAATTTTACGTTGACCTATTACGCGTCTTCTAGGCATTTTGTATCTCCGGTTTATTCAGGTTTGTCCTTTTGGAACAATCACCCAAAACAATAATTAATAATATTTAGTGCTTGGCCTTACTAACGGAAAACAATTAGCCTTTAGGGCGTTTTGCACCGTATTTAGAACGAGCTTGACGACGGTCGCTAACGCCTGCACAGTCAAGTGCACCACGTACAGTGTGAAAACGCACACCTGGTAAATCTTTAACACGACCACCACGGATTAGGATTACACTGTGCTCTTGAAGGTTATGACCTTCACCACCGATGTATGATGTTACTTCGAAACCGTTAGTTAAACGTACACGAGCTACTTTACGTAACGCTGAGTTTGGTTTCTTAGGTGTAGTTGTATATACGCGAGTACATACACCACGCTTTTGCGGACACGCTTTAAGCGCAGCTGAGTTACTTTTAGTAACCTTGCTACGACGTGGCTTACGCACTAGCTGGTTAATAGTTGCCATTTAAATAGCTCCTGAAATTAAAATTACTACTGAAAAAAATAAAAAAATCCGCCCTTTTTACAAGCTTGTAACATACATGCAAGTAAATGGGTGGCGGAATTTTAATGAGCAAAGTTTAACCTGTCAACCTAAACTCATCGTAAGACAGTAGATAACTGTCTTACGATTTATTAATCTGTTGATTAATAAGAGTTTATTGATTTCCAGATAAATCTGCGTTCAGAGCATCTGTTAGTGCTTGAGTTGCCTCTTCTGCACTTACTGTTTGCTCTTCAACAACTTCACCCTGCTTGCGGCGAGCCATACGGTCTTGGTGATACGCAAAGCCAGTACCGGCTGGGATCAGACGACCCACAATTACGTTTTCTTTCAGACCACGAAGCTCATCGCTCTTACCATTCACGGCGGCATCTGTAAGAACACGTGTTGTTTCTTGGAAAGACGCTGCTGAGATGAAAGATTCTGTTGCAAGTGATGCTTTCGTGATACCCATAAGTTGTATTTCAAACTTCGCTGGGATCTTACCTTGTTTTTCAAGGTCACGATTAGCGATATTAACGCGAGCTACTTCAATTTGCTCACCCGCTAAGAACTCAGTATCACCGCCGTCAAGGATGGTACATTTACGTAGCATCTGACGAATAATTGTTTCAATGTGCTTATCATTGATCTTAACGCCCTGCAAACGGTAAACCTCTTGCACTTCGTTAACAATGTAGTTAGCAACATGAGTCACACCACGTAGGCGTAAGATGTCATGTGGTGATTCAGGACCATCGGCGATAACTTCACCTTTAGACACTTGCTCACCTTCAAACACGTTAAGTTGACGCCACTTAGGAATCATTTCTTCGTAATGATCGCCTTCAGCAGGTGTAATAACTAAACGTTTCTTACCTTTAGTCTCTTTACCGAAGCTAATTGTACCTGTGATTTCAGCTAAGATAGCTGGATCTTTTGGCTTACGTGCTTCAAATAAGTCGGCTACGCGTGGTAGACCACCCGTGATATCACGAGTTTTCGAACCTTCTTGCGGAATACGTGCAAGTACGTCACCTGGGTTTGCTGTAACGCCATCTGTCACTTCAATCGTAGTGAATGAAGGTAGACGTGTTTCCTGCAAGCCGCGCTCTTCACTTTCGATGATAAGCTTAGGCTCTTTCGCATTTACTTTAGCAAGGTCTTTAACAACTACACGGGTTAAGCCGGTTAGTTCATCAGTTTGTGCTTCCGTATTTGAGTCATCAACATCGCTGAACGAGATTTTTGACTTATGCTCAAGAACGATTGGGTGACTATGCGGGTCCCAAGTAGCAACGATGTCGTTACCTTGAACTTCTGCATTGTCTTGTACTGTTAGTACCGCACCGTAAGGTACTTTATAACGCTCTTTTTCACGACCGAAGCTATCAATGATAGTGATTTCAGTTGAACGTGAAGTAATTACAATCTTACCGTCGGTATTAAGTACATACTTAGCGTTATGTAATTTTAACGTACCGTCAGTTTTAACTTGTACATTGTTTTCAGCTGATGCTCTTGATGCCGCACCACCGATGTGGAATGTACGCATCGTAAGCTGTGTACCCGGCTCACCGATTGATTGTGCCGCGATAACACCTACTGATTCACCTGCGTTGATGATATGACCACGTGCAAGGTCACGACCATAACACTTAGCACATACACCAAAGTCGTTATCACATGTGATAACAGAACGTACGCGAACTTCATCTACTGAGTGCTCTTCTAAAAGGTCACACAGTTTTTCATCAAGCATTACATTACGCTCTACTAATACAGTGTCTGTATTAGGAATAAGCACAGGCTCAGCAACAACACGACCTAGTACACGTTCACGAAGCGCTTCTACAACGTCACCACCTTCAATAAGCGGTTTCATTGTTAAGCCATCTTCTGTGCCACAGTCATCTTCGTTGATTACCAAATCTTGTGCAACGTCTACTAGACGACGCGTTAGGTAACCTGAGTTAGCTGTTTTAAGTGCTGTATCGGCAAGACCTTTACGCGCACCGTGCGTTGAGATGAAGTACTGTAGTACGTTTAGACCTTCACGGAAGTTAGCCGTGATTGGCGTCTCGATGATTGAACCATCTGGACGTGCCATTAGACCACGCATACCTGCTAGCTGACGGATCTGAGCGGCACTACCACGAGCACCTGAGTCGGCCATCATAAACACTGAGTTAAATGACGGTTGCTCTTCTTCTTCACCTTTAGCATTGATAACCGTGTCTTTTGACAAGTTGGCCATCATTTCACGTGATAAGTTTTCATTTACACGTGACCAGATATCGATAACTTTGTTGTACTTTTCACCAGCCGTTACAAGACCTGATTGGAATTGTTGGTTGATTTCAGTTACTTCAGCTTCAGCTGATTCAATGATTGATGCTTTAACTGGTGGGATAACTAAGTCATCAATACCAATTGAAACACCTGACTTCATTGCGTAGTGGAAACCGGTGTACATAACTTGGTCAGCAAACACAACAGTGTCTTTAAGACCTAGACGACGGTAACACTCGTTTAATAAGCCAGAAATCTGCTTTTTACCTAATGCTTGGTTGATTGACTCAAACGGCATACCTTTAGGTAAAATTAGAGACAGAATTGCACGACCAACAGTAGTGTCGATAAGCGTTACAGTGTCTTCAACAACACCTGCTTCGTTAGTGATTGACTGACTAATACGCACTTTAACGCGTGCGTGAAGTTCTGCGTTACCACTACGGTATGCTTTTTCTGCTTCTTTAGGATCTTTAAATACAATGCCTTCGCCTTTCGCATTAATGCGATCGCGCGTCATGTAGTAAAGACCTAATACAACATCCTGTGAAGGAACGATGATTGGCTCACCATTCGCTGGAGATAGAATGTTGTTAGTAGACATCATTAGCGCACGAGCTTCTAACTGAGCTTCAAGCGTTAACGGTACGTGTACCGCCATTTGGTCACCATCGAAGTCGGCGTTGTAAGCCGCACAAACTAATGGGTGTAAATGGATTGCTTTACCTTCAATTAGTACAGGTTCGAATGCTTGGATACCTAAACGGTGAAGTGTAGGTGCACGGTTAAGTAGTACTGGATGTTCACGAATTACTTCGTCTAGTACATCCCATACTTCCGCTACTTCGCGCTCTACCATTTTCTTAGCAGCTTTGATTGTCGTAGCCATGCCGCGACGCTCTAATTTGCCATAGATAAACGGTTTGAATAGCTCAAGTGCCATCTTCTTAGGAAGACCACATTGGTGAAGCTTAAGTGTAGGACCAACCGTGATTACAGAACGGCCAGAGTAATCTACACGCTTACCAAGTAAGTTCTGACGGAAACGACCTTGCTTACCCTTGATCATATCAGCAAGAGATTTAAGCGGACGCTTGTTAGAACCTGTAATTGCACGACCACGACGACCGTTATCAAGTAGCGCATCTACCGCTTCTTGTAACATACGTTTTTCGTTGCGTACGATAATATCTGGTGCAGCTAAATCTAATAGACGCTTAAGACGGTTATTACGGTTAATAACACGACGGTAAAGGTCATTTAGATCAGATGTCGCAAAACGACCACCGTCTAGTGGTACTAATGGACGTAAGTCAGGTGGCAATACTGGAAGTACTGTCATGATCATCCACTCAGGGTTATTACCTGATTGGTGGAACGATTCCATTAACTTAAGACGCTTAGTGATCTTTTTACGCTTAGTTTCAGAGTTAATTGTTGGTAACTCTTCACGCATTTCTGCAATTAGTTGGCCAAGATCAAGTTCACGAAGCAAGTCTAATACTGCTTCTGCACCCATCTTCGCTTCAAACTCATCACCGTGCTCTTCAAGCGCATCTAAGTATTCTTCTTCACCTAATAGTTGACCACGCTCAAGCGTTGTCATACCAGGCTCAGTTACTACGAATGATTCGAAGTAAAGAACACGTTCAATATCACGAAGTGTCATATCAAGCATTAAGCCAATACGAGACGGTAATGATTTTAAAAACCATATATGTGCTACTGGGCTCGCAAGGTCGATATGACCCATACGATCACGACGCACTTTTGTAAGTGTAACTTCAACGCCACACTTCTCACAGATCACACCACGGTGTTTAAGGCGTTTATATTTACCACATAAACACTCATAATCTTTCACTGGGCCGAAAATACGGGCACAGAATAAGCCATCGCGCTCAGGCTTGAAAGTACGGTAGTTAATAGTCTCAGGTTTCTTTACTTCACCGTATGACCATGAACGAACCATGTCTGGTGAAGCAAGACCAATGCGAATTGCATCGAATTCTTCGGTCTTATTTTGTTGCTTCAGAAACTTAAGTAAGTCTTTCACCTTAGCTCTCCTGTCGGAGTTAATCTTGAGGGCGGATAACCTCGCCCCTACATTCTATTCAGCCGTAACAGATGCTGCAGGGTTAACTGCAGCATCTAATTGGCTTAATTTTCTTCCAACTCGATGTTGATACCCAGTGAGCGGATTTCTTTCAACAATACGTTGAACGATTCTGGCATACCTGGTTCCATCTTATGGTTACCATCAACGATGTTTTTATACATCTTAGTACGACCGTTCACGTCATCCGATTTCACTGTTAGCATTTCTTGTAGCGTGTAAGCAGCACCGTAAGCTTCAAGTGCCCATACTTCCATCTCACCAAAACGCTGGCCACCGAACTGTGCTTTACCACCCAGCGGCTGCTGAGTAACAAGGCTGTAAGAACCAGTTGAACGTGCGTGCATCTTATCGTCAACCAAGTGGTTAAGTTTAAGCATGTACATGTAACCTACAGTTACTTGACGTTCAAACTGATCGCCAGTACGGCCATCATAGAGTGTAACCTGACCACTTCTTGGGTATCCACCAAGCTCTAGCATGTCTTTGATTTCGTCTTCTTTAGCGCCATCAAATGCAGGTGTAGCGATTGGTAAACCACCTTTTAAGTTATCAGCTAAACGACGAATTTCATCATCAGAGAAGCTAGCAATATCTACTTCTTGACGAGATTCACCGATTTCGTAAGCTTGCTTGATGAATTCACGTAGCTCGTGTAGCTCACGTTGCTCCTTCATCATTTCCTCTAAGCGCTCACCAATACCACGTGCAGCTAGACCCATATGTGTTTCAAGGATCTGACCGATGTTCATTCGTGATGGTACACCTAGTGGATTTAGTACGATATCTACCGTACGACCTTTATCATCGTATGGCATATCTTCTACTGGTACGATAGTCGAGATAACACCTTTGTTACCGTGACGACCCGCCATTTTATCACCCGGTTGGATACGACGTTTAACAGCTAGGTATACTTTAACAATCTTAAGTACGCCTGGTGCTAAGTCATCACCTTGAGTAATTTTACGACGTTTGTTTTCAAACTTCTTATCGTATTCAGCTTTAAGCTCATCGTACTGTGCAGCTAGTTGCTCAAGTTCAGCTTGCTTGTCTTCTTGTGCAAGACTTTGAGTAAGTAGCTTTTCAGCATTTAGTGACGCTAAGTTGTCTTCATCGAAGCCTGCTGAAGCTAGTAGCTTGCGAGCACGGTCTAAAACACCGGCTTCTAGAATACGGAACTCTTCATTGAAGTCTTTCTTCGCTTCGCGAAGCTGCATGTCTTCAACTTCTAACGCACGCTTATCTTTTTCAACACCATCACGGGTGAAAACTTGTACGTCAATTACAGTACCAGTTACAGAGTTTGGTACACGTAAAGAGCTGTCTTTAACGTCAGACGCTTTTTCGCCGAAGATAGCACGTAGTAGCTTTTCTTCAGGTGTTAATTGCGTCTCGCCTTTCGGAGTCACTTTACCTACTAGGATATCGCCGCCTTTAACTTCAGCACCAATATAAACAACGCCTGATTCATCAAGCTTGCCTAGCGCAGATTCACCCACATTCGGGATATCTGCAGTGATCTCTTCAGGACCTAATTTAGTATCACGGGCAACACACTGTAGTTCTTGAATGTGGATAGTCGTTAGACGATCTTCTTCAACTACGCGCTCTGATAGTAAGATTGAATCCTCGAAGTTATAACCGTTCCATGGCATGAATGCCACGCGAAGGTTTTGACCAAGGGCTAAGTCACCTAAGTCAGTCGAAGGACCATCTGCTAACACGTCACCACGAGTAACCGGTTCACCAACCATGCATGTTGGTTTTTGGTTAATACATGTATTTTGGTTAGAACGTGTGTATTTAGTAAGGTTGTAAATGTCGATGCCCGCTTCACCAGGAATACGCTCATCATCATTTACATTTACAACGATGCGGCTAGCATCGGCGTACATTACCTCACCACCACGCTTAGCAACAATCGTTACACCAGAGTCTTTCGCTAGTGTTAACTCAATACCAGTACCTACTAACGGCTTATCCGCTTTCAATGTTGGTACTGCTTGACGTTGCATGTTTGAACCCATCAATGCACGGTTAGCATCATCGTGTTCTAGGAACGGGATAAGTGCTGCCGCTACAGAGATCACCTGTTGTGGTGATACATCCATATATTGCTGATCCATGCGGCCCATAAAGGTTGATTCACCTTTGTGACGACACGGGATAAGTTCATCAACAAACTCATTGGTTTCGGTTAAGTTTGAGTTCGCCTGTGCGATAACAAACTGACCTTCTTCAATGGCTGATAAATAATCAACTTCATCAGTTACTACACCATCTACCACTTTACGGTAAGGTGTTTCTAAGAAACCGTAATCATTTGTACGTGCGTACGTAGATAACGAGTTAATTAGACCGATGTTTGGACCCTCAGGAGTCTCGATTGGACATACGCGACCGTAGTGAGTTACGTGAACGTCACGTACTTCAAAGCCAGCGCGCTCACGTGTTAGACCGCCCGGACCTAATGCAGAAATACGACGCTTATGCGTTACTTCTGATAGCGGGTTATTTTGGTCCATAAACTGTGATAACTGAGACGAACCGAAGAACTCTTTAACCGCTGCCGAAATAGGCTTAGCGTTAATAAGATCTTGTGGCATGATCGCGTCAAGGTCACCTAAGCTTAAACGCTCACGTACAGCACGTTCTACACGTACTAGACCAACACGGAATTGGTTCTCAGCCATTTCGCCAACACTACGGATACGACGGTTGCCTAAGTGGTCAATATCATCAACATCGCCTTGACCGTTACGAATAGCAATTAATACTTTCATAACAGATACGATGTCTTCTTTGCTTAATGTGCCAGGGCCTGTGTCTGTATCATAACCAACACGGCTATTGAACTTCATACGACCTACAGTAGATAAGTCATAACGTTCTTCTGAGAAGAATAGGTTCTCAAATAAGGCTTCAGCCGCGTCTTTCGTCGGTGGCTCGCCTGGGCGCATCATGCGGTAAATTTCTACTAATGCTTCTAAACGGTTGCTTGATGAGTCAATATTTAATGTATTTGACATGTAAGCGCCGCTGTCCACTTCATTGATGTATAACGTATCAATTTTAGTGTGACCTGCTTTAACCAATTCAGCCATCAACTCTAGTGATAGCTCGTCATTAGCGTTTGCAATAACTTCACCTGTTGACTCATCAACATAGTTTTTAGCTACAATACGGCCAATGATGTACTCATGTGGTACTTCTAATTGATTAATGCCTTTTTTCTCGATGCTCTTGATGTGGCGTGCCGTAATACGACGACCGCTTTCAACAAGTACTTCACCGTCTTCGCCTTTGATATCAAAAGCGGCAGTTTCACCACGTAAACGTGAAGGCACAAGTTCCATAAGAACTTTACCGTCAGTTACTTCAAACGCAGTGGTGTCGAAGAACATATCTAGGATTTCTTCGCTAGAGTACTCAAGTGCACGTAAAATAATAGACGCCGGTAATTTACGACGACGGTCTATACGTACATATAAGTTATCTTTTGCATCAAATTCGAAGTCTAACCATGAACCACGGTAAGGAATAACGCGTGCGTTATATAATACTTTACCCGATGAATGGGTTTTACCGCGGTCGTTATCAAAGAATACACCAGGGCTACGGTGTAGCTGAGAAACGATAACACGCTCTGTACCATTGATTACAAAAGTACCGGTATCAGTCATGAGCGGAATTTCGCCCATGTAAACTTCTTGCTCTTTAATGTCTTTAACTGTGCCTGGAGCTTCTTTGTCCATAACTACAAGACGCAGTTTCACGCGAAGTGGAGCAGAATAAGTCACACCGCGAATTTGACATTCTTTTACATCGAATACTGGCTCACCAATACGATAACTTACGTATTGAAGCTCAGAATTTCCCGAGTAGCTTTTAATAGGGAACACAGAACGGAAGGCTGCTTCCAAACCATGATCGCCATCAGCGTCTGGGACTAAGAATTTTTTAAACGATTCTAACTGTGTCGACAGTAAGAAAGGTATATCCAAAACTTGTGGACGTTTACCAAAATCCTTACGGATACGTTTCTTTTCAGAATAAGAGTAAGCCATGGGGTTCCTCAGCTTGCTGATCTTTGACCCGACCTGTTCTTGTAAGAACAGACTTAACTGGCATCTATGCCAAGATTTACAACATTTAATTGTTGTTCTAATTAACTCCGCCCCTGCAACACTAGCAAACTATAAAGCGTTGAAAGTAAAGAGAAAATCAGATTTTATTTGAGCTACAGGAATACATAACTCTATAGCGCAAAAAGGCCGGTGATTAAATAATCACCAGCCCTTGCCTGATTACTCAGGCAGCGAACCTAGCGTGAGCTAGATTACTTAACCTCAACTTCAGCACCAGCTTCAGTAAGGTCTTTTTGAAGTGCTTCAGCTTCTTCTTTAGATACACCTTCTTTGATAGGTGCAGGAGCAGCTTCAACAAGCGCTTTCGCTTCTTTAAGGCCTAGGCCAGTTGCGCTACGTACAGCTTTGATTGCCGCAACCTTGTTAGCGCCAGCGCCAGTAAGGATTACGTCAAATTCAGTTTTCTCTTCAGCAGCTTCAGCAGCAGGACCTGCTACCATAGCAGCTGCAGCAGTTACGCCGAATTTTTCTTCCATTGCTTCAACAAGAGCAACAACGTCCATTACTGACATTTCAGCAATCGCGTCAAGGATTTGGTCTTTAGTTACAGACATTACAAATTTCCTAATAATTAACGGACTCTAGGTCCAAATAAATTTTACACCGAAAGGGAGGTTAAACAGCTTAAAATTAAGCAGCTTGCTCTTCTTTCTGTACACGTACTGCTTCAATTGTTTTACACAATTTGCCAGCAGACGCTTCTTTCATAGCGCTCATTAAGCGTGCAACAGCTTCATCGTATGTAGGTAATGTAGCAAGCATTGCTGCATCTACAACATTTCCTTCAAAAGCGGCCGTTTTAACTTCGAATTTCTCATTCTTTTTCGCGAAATCTGAGAAGATACGCGCAGCAGCACCTGGGTGCTCTGATGAGAAAGCGATTAAGCTTGGACCAACTAACGAATCAGATAGACATTCAAACTCAGTACCTTCAACAGCACGTTTTGCTAGCGTGTTACGAACAACTTTCATCCATACACCAGCTTCACGCGCTTCTTTACGAAGGGCTGTAATTGCGCCTACTGTTACACCACGAGAATCTGCAACAACTGCAGAAAGAGCACCATTGGCTGCTTCGTTGACTTCAGCAACAATTGCTTTTTTGCCTTGAAGATTTAAAGCCATGGGTGTTACTCCTGGTTTAATGGGTCGCCGACACTCGGCTTCCCTGTTTTACTCTTCCCTACCAAAAAACTGATAGAGATGCTTTTTACGGCGAGAGCCAGAAGAGATTAGGAAAATCTATCTGGGGATTCACACCGTCTACGTAGGTAATATTAAGGCCGAAGCCGCCTACGGTCTTGGACGGAAGCCCAATTTATCGCATCACTCAAGAGCTTAGCGAAATTATGGACTTCAACCCGAATTCTTTACTTGTTAAACAATAAATTATTCAACAAAATGGCGCAAAATTATAGTACAAATTTCACGCCATGTAAACACCTATTAAGCTACAGAAGTGCTTAACGTGTTTTGGTCAACAGCAACACCTGCGCCCATTGTTGTAGAGATGGTTACTTTCTTAACGTAAACACCTTTAGCTTGAGAAGGTTTAGCCTTCTTAAGCGCAACGATTAGAGCTTCAAGGTTTTGTTGAATTTGCTCAGCAGTGAAATCAACCTTACCGATAGTAGTATGGATGATACCATTTTTGTCATTACGGTAACGTACTTGACCTGCTTTCGCATTTTTAACTGCTTCTGCAACGTTAGGCGTTACAGTACCAGTTTTAGGGTTAGGCATAAGACCACGTGGACCTAAGATTTGACCTAGTTGACCAACAACACGCATCGCGTCTGGTGATGCAACAACAACGTCAAAATCCATCTCGCCTTTCTTAACTAGCTCAGCAAGATCTTCCATGCCTACTAATTCAGCACCGGCTTCTTTTGCAGCTTCTGCATTAGCGCCTTGAGTGAATACAGCAACACGAACATCACGGCCAGTACCGTGAGGTAGTACAGTTGCACCACGAACGTTCTGGTCAGATTTACGAGCGTCAATACCAAGGTTAACAGCAACGTCAACACTTTCTACGAATTTAGCTGTTGCTAATTCTTTTAAAAGAGCAACTGCTTCATTGATTTCGTAATCTTTAGTTACTTCCACTTTTTCGCGGATAGTACGCATACGTTTAGTTAATTTAGCCATTTCTTAGTCCTCTACGTTCAAGCCCATCGCACGCGCAGAACCTGCGATAGTGCGAACCGCAGCGTCCATATCAGCCGCTGTAAGGTCAGCTCGTTTTGTCTCAACGATCTCTTCAAGTTGAGCACGAGTTACTGTGCCTACTTTTTCAGTGTTAGGACGGCCTGAGCCTGATTTGATACCAGCAGCTTTCTTAAGTAAGTAAGCAGCAGGTGGCGTTTTCATATCGAACGTAAATGAACGGTCACCGTAAACAGAGATCACTACAGGAACTGGAGCGCCTTTTTCGATAGACTCTGTACGCGCGTTAAACGCTTTACAGAATTCCATGATGTTTACACCGTGTTGACCTAGTGCAGGACCTACTGGAGGACTAGGATTAGCCATACCAGCGGCAACTTGTAGCTTGATTAAAGCTTCAACTTTTTTAGCCATTATAAATACCTCATTTGGTGGGTCTTAGCCTTGTGCGCGCGAGGACGCGTACTCTAACGGCTTCCCAGTTTAAAAATTGGTTTCGTACTTTTTGCGAGCAAAAATAAATTTTTGCCGTAATACAAAAAGGCCGCTGATTATAAGTTAATCAGCGGCCTTTTTCAAGCTTCGTGCCAAAATTTAAGTAAATAAAGGCGAAGCTTTTTTAATCAATTACTTATCTTGTTCAACTTGACCAAATTCAAGTTCAACCGGTGTAGAACGACCAAAAATAAGTACCGACACTTTTACGCGGCTCTTTTCGTAGTCAACTTCTTCAACCACACCGCTAAAGTCAGCAAATGGACCATCAGTAACACGAACAACTTCACCTGGCTCAATTAATGTAGCTGGTTTAGGTGCTTCAGCGTTCTCTTGTAAGCGGTTAAGAATGCGTTCTGCTTCTTTAGAACTAATAGGCGCTGGACGGTCAGACGTACCACCAATAAAGCCCATTACACGTTCAGTACTGTTCACTAAGTGCCAGCTTGCATCGTTCATATCCATTTGTACTAGTACGTAACCTGGGAAGAATTTACGCTCAGATTTACGCTTTTGACCGGCGCGCATCTCAACAACTTCTTCTGTTGGTACTAATATTTCACCAAAGCTCTCTTCAAGACCTTCAATTTTAATGTGCTCTGATAACGTTTGCGCTACACGCTTTTCGTAACCAGAGAATGCTTGTACAACGTACCAGCGTAATTTAATTTCTTTGTTCTCATCCGACATGGGATCAGATCTCCAATCCAGTTAAAAAGCCTACAGCGCGGAATAAAATGCCATCTAATCCCCAAAGGATAAGCGCCATAATCACTGTTGCAACCATTACGATTAATGTCGTGTGGGTAGTTTCTTGACGCGTTGGCCAAACAACTTTGCGTACTTCAATGCGTGCTTCTTTAGCAAATGCTAAAAAGTCACGGCCTTTAGCGGTTTGCGAGGCAATACCTAAACCTGCTGCTATAGCAACCACAACGCCAATTGCACGTAGTAATACAGACTGATCTGCAAACATGTGATTACCAACAACTGCGCCTGCAAGTAGCGCGATTGCTACTAACCACTTTACCGACTCCATCGCACTTGATGGTGTTTCTACATTCGTGCTCATAATATTATTACCTTAACTACAGACACAACAACCCTACACAACGGCAGGGTTAATCCATTAAAATCTAAACTTAAAAACAGACTTATTTAAACCGATTTTTAACCCCAGACTTACTCAACTTATGAGTAAAAATGGCAGGGGCGGAGAGATTCGAACTCCCAACCGTCGGTTTTGGAGACCGCTGTTCTACCAATTGGAACTACGCCCCTGCAAAGTGGATGCCTATTATACTTACGCAAATCATTAACACAAGCCTAAAAGATACCCACTTAGCAAAATCTCTTTAATGCACTAATAAATCCATCTTAACATTGATTAAAAAGCCGTTTATGATTGTACTAATTTTAGGGAAATACACCACGATAGGATATCCGTGAACACACTTCTAACAGTTATTAAATATCAAATTATTTGCACTCTTTTACTCTGCCATTGTGGTGTTATTGCAAAACCTATCTATCTCGATACTTACACAAGCGAACAAGGGTTATCGCAAAACTCCATCACCTGCAGCACAACAGATAACGCTGGGTTTTATTGGTTTGCCACCCAAGGGGGATTAAACAAATTTGATGGCTACGAATTTAAGCATTATAAATTTGACCCATCCCAAAATAGTATTTCAGGCAACTGGATTACTGATTGTTTTAACTTTTCAAACAAGTACATATGGTTTTCTACAGCTGCAAATGGGTTAAATTTATTGGATACTGAAACAGGTAAATTCAAAGTATATAATCAGTTTTCTGCACCCGCCCTAAGCAACTCAGCTATTTTTTCAATCACCTCACAAGACAAAACAACACTTTGGATTGGTCATGATAAAGGCCAGCTTAGTCAATTAAACACAAAAACAAATAAAATAAAGCTATTTACCTATCCAAACTTACAACAGGCAAATATCGAATTTAAAGACATAATGTTTGGTCAACAAAATACTCTTTGGTTGGCAAGTAATATAGGGCTTATTAAGTTCGATACTATAACTGAGAAGTTTACACTCATAGCCAACAGTCCTAAACAACTTTGGCGTTTGAAAAACGCCCCTGATAACCAAATATTATTAGGAAGTAAAATGGGCCTTGCCTCGTTTAACCCCACGACCGCTGAATTTCATCATATTGAACAATTAAAAGATTATTGGGTAACAGATATACTATTGGATGATGAACACACCTTATTAGTTAGCACTTATGGACAGGGCCTATTCAGTCAATCATTTACCTCTTTATCAAACAACAAATTTGAACAAGTATCCTACTCGCCATCAGAAAAACATGGTTTAGCCAATGACCATCTTTTATCACTTTACCAAGACCCAACAGGAATCATTTGGATAGGCACAGATGGTTATGGACTGCATCGGTATGACAAAAAACAATCCCAGTTTGGCCACCAAAAACATTTGCCCAATGACCCAACGTCTATATCACATGATTTCGTAAGGGCCATACTCAAAGACAGCCGCAATACTCTGTGGATAGGTACACGCGATGGGCTAAATAAACAGACACCAAAAGGCTTTAACCGTTATAAAGTTGATAACGCACAGGACAAAGGTTTTACTAATAGTAATATTTTCAGCCTTTATGAAGATAGCAAGCAGCGTGTTTGGATAGGTACATATGGCGGGGGGTTGTTGCTGTATAATCCAATTGATGACAGTTTCTCTTCATTTACTGTGCAAAGCCATAAACTTAGCAGCAATCGCATATATGTTATTACTGAAGACGACAGTGGCAATTTATGGCTTGGCGGCAATAATGGTTTAACTCGGTTTAACCCTGATACGCTTAAAGTAACGCATTTTAAGTACGATAAACAAACTAATAGCATTTCAAATAACACTATTTTTAGTATTACATATGACACTCACAATAATGTTGTATGGGTAGGAACGCGAGAAGGTTTAAATAAGCTCTCTATAAATGACGAAACATTTACACACTATAAAAGCCATTTAAATGAGCCTAATAGTATTACCCATAATATGGTTACTTCTTTATATTTAGAGGACAAAAACACTCTATGGGTAGGCACATTCAACGGGTTAAACAAATTAGACATAGCGACGAATAAGATAATAAAAATAACTCAATTTGACGGTTTAATTAATGAAAATATTTTTGCAATAAAACAAGATAATAGTGGCAACTTATGGCTAAGTAGCAATCAAGGCTTAACTCGCTACTCTGATGGCACAAAACAGATGCTGCATTTTTTACCCGCTAATGGGGTGCAGCATAATTCCTTTATTTTAGGAGCCACTTTCAAAGCAGCCAATGGCGAACTTTTCTTTGGTGGCATTAATGGTTTTAATCAGTTTGATCCGTTATCACTTTCTCTCTCATCATCACCACCAGAGCCTGTTATTACCGATTTACTTATTTATAACCAGCCAACATCATCCGCGCAATACAGTAAAAGTAAAGAGTTAACTCCTAAGCTGATAAACTATACCAGTGAGCTTTTTCTAAAAGAAAAAGAAGATGTGGTTGGTTTTAAGTTTTCTGCACTGAAAAGTGCTGCAGCCCCCTCACAGTATAAGTATGCCTATAAATTAAAAGGGCTTAACAAACAATTCATATACGCAGACCAAAGCCAAAGGCAAGTGAATTACTCCTTACTTCCTGCAGGAAATTACAAATTAATTTTAAAAGCGAAAAGTCAATACGGTCACTGGAGCAACGATAAAACCGTGCTTAACATTACGGTGGTTCCGCCATGGTGGAAAAGCAAAGTAGCCTATGCAAGCTACATTTTAATTGTACTTGCATTAACTTGGTTAATTATCGCTTTAAAATATAGAGCAAAGGTAGCAGAACAAGAACGAAAAAAAGAGCAAGAGCTTAGCCTTTTAAAAACACAATTATTAGATAACGTAAGTCACGAACTAAAAACCCCTTTAAGCTTAATAATGGCGCCTCTAGCAACTCTTAAAAAGCGTCATACTGATGACGATACCCAACAAAAACTGGCAATGATTCACCGCAACACTCAAAAGTTATTAAATCAAATAAATCAGCTTTTACAATTAAGTCAGCGCCCAAGCACAATGATCCAGCATGTTTCACCTTACCCATTAAAGCCACTTATTGCTCAAATAATTGAAGACTTTTCGCCTTTATTTGAGCAAAAGGCAATTGAATTTAAATATAAAGATCTAACCTCGCAAGAGTGCTATATAACCTTGGAACATGAGCATGTAATTTCAATTATTACTAATCTTTTAAGTAATGCACAAAAGTACACGTTAAATAATGGGCACGTATCGTTAACACTTTCGCAAGAGAATAAGGAAGTTGTTATCTCTGTATCTGATACTGGCGTAGGTATAAAGCCACAAGATATGGCGCGTATTTTTGAACGATTTACCCGTGTCAGTCCTATAAAACAACATGGCAATGGTATTGGCTTAGCGCTCGTAAAACAATTAACGCAGCAATATGGGGGTACAGTCGCTGTAACAAGCGAAATTGGCCAAGGCAGCTGTTTTACAATTTCATTACCTACTGCGTGCCCTTCTGTAACGCGCTATATTCCTATGAAAGAGTCCACAAAGCCTTTAAATAAGCATAAGATCCTAATTATTGAAGATAATGAGGAAATGCGAAGTTTGCTTACCTCTATTTTCTTTGAGCGCTATAAGTGTATGAGCGCACATAATGGTGAAGACGGCCTAATCTTATGCAAAAAAGAAATGCCTGATTTAATAATTAGTGATGTCATGATGCCTGTTATGGACGGCTATCAATTTATTTCAGCACTGCGCAACGATATAGCTATAAGCCATATTCCTACTCTATTGCTTTCAGCAAAAGCCGATACAAACAGCAAGTTAAAAGGTTTAGATTTACTCGCAGATGACTATCTAAGCAAACCTTTTGAACCTGAACTTTTACTTAGTCGCGTTCAAGGGCTTTTAACAATCAGAGAAGTTCTTAACCAACACTTACAAAAGCAGCTACCGGCCTTATCAGCATCGGTTAAACTCGACCCACAAATGGTACAAAGTAAAGATTATGAGTTTACCGAACGAGTTAAAACAGTCGTAAAAGAAAATTACTATAACGAAGAGTTTAGTGTTGAAGACTTTGCCGATTCGCTATGTTTAAGCCCAAGGGCTTTACAATTAAAAATGAAAGCACTCTACAATTTAACCCCGAGTGATTACATTCGAAATACACGCCTAGAGCTCGCTCAATCACTATTGAGCGAGAGCGACCTTGCCATTGGATTGGTAGCACAAAAAGTGGGGTTTAGTTCACAAAGTTATTTTGCTAGGTGCTTTAAGGCAAGGTACCAAGTCTCACCTAAACAATTTCGTGATAAACATACAAAAGTTCGTGTGTGTGACTAAGATTTTCGTTTTAGTACTATTTTTAACTTATTGATTTAAATACATTAACATTAATATATAAACATTGAGGGAGTAACACATTCTCCCTTAAGCATATTAATTAAGGACAGTCATATGTTAAAAATGCCTAAAAAATTACTGCTAACTACGCTATTAACAGGCGCACTTTGCGCTTGTCAAAGTACATCAACAAATGTCACTTCAGGTCAAAACTCCCCCAACATAAACACAGTAGCTAAAGAGCAATATAATGGGCCCAAAGCACGAATAGCTGTTGCCCGCTTTACAGATAAATCGAACGACTCAAGGTGGTGGAGAAAAGAAATTGGCGAAGGAATGGCTGATCAGCTTACAACGGCGCTTGTTACAACTAACCGTTTTATAGTATTGGAGCGCCAAGCTTTAGATGCCGTATTGTCTGAACAAGATCTAGCAACCTCAGGTAGAGTAAGCGCTACAACAGGTGCAGCATATGGTGAAATTGAAGGGGCTGAAATTGTTGTTGTTGCGGCCGTAACAGAGTTTGATGATGGTAGTTCCGGTGGCAGTGTTGGTTCAGGCGGCTTTATTGGTGATGTATTTAGCTCTGTATCAGCAGGGTTTTCAGGCACACATATGGCAATAGATTTACGCCTTATAGATACTCGCACATCACGTATTTTAGCAGCCACAAGTGTAGAGGGCGGCAGTACCGATTTCGATTTTACAGGCGCCGCAACAAACTTTGGTGGTTCATTGGTAGGTGGTAATATAAGCGGTTGGTCTGACACACCTAAAGAAAAAGCACTTCGTGAAGTTATCATCAAAGCAGTAGAGTTTCTGGAAACAAAAATTCCTGATACTTACTACCGTTACAACAGCAATAACACATTAGCATCGGGTTACACTGCCCCACCGCCACTAAAAGTAAGTAAAGTAAAAGCTACAAGCAAACCTGTTGATGATATAAAGGTACCAAATCATAGAATGCCTCATTATGAAAAAATGGACTTAGCCATGTCACGCTTAAACTTAGTGTGTTTAGGCTATCTAAGAAACCAGCCCAACTACGAAGAATTTGAAACGCAAGACGTAGAATACGACCGTAAAACAGTCATTGCACTTCGAGAATATCAACAAGAGAATAAACTCGACGTAACAGGGCTTGCTGATGCCGCTACTAAAAAGTCTTTAGACGATTCTGAATGTATAGCTAAAAGCAATAAATCTGGTCTTGATAGCTTAGGTAGTATGTTTAAAGCCTTTTAGTAACAGCAACTTGGGTAGCTATAATTTAGCTCCCCAAGTCCCTAGGCTTAATTAGCACCTTTTACTAGCGGCACGCCATTGTTACCCACTGGAATATAAACGGTAGTATGGTTTGGCGACTCAGCCATTTTTACCTGCGCGTTTATAGCTTCATGTTGTAAATAATTTGCTGTGAGCGTTGCGTTAATAATTTTTTGGGCTTGGGCAATACCTTTTGCTTCTTCCACTCTTATTTCAGCATCTTTGCGGGCTATTTCTTTTTGTGTTTCTTTTTCTGCTAGTAGTTGCTGCGCAGCAAGTTTTTTCTCTACAGCGTTTGCGACAATAGCTGGGTAATTAATATCTCCCACTACTACATTTGCTAATTTAAAGGGCGTTGATGATAAATAAGTTTGTAAACGCAGGCTAACTTCTTGCGCTATTTTTTCGCGGTTAGTTTTCAGCTCACCACTGTCGTACTTTTGCACAATGTCACGCACATAGGTTCTAAACGTTTCACGCACAAAGCGTTTATACCAATTCTGTGCGCCATACTCTTCTACAACTGTTTTAACCGAGCCACTTTGAATACCTATTACTGCATGAAAATCAAATTTAATATTTAAATCATCATTGGCCAGTATTTGAAATGCCTCAGTATACGTATTTGGCCGCATATCAATGTTTACCACTTCATTACGAAGTAAAGAAACACCATAGTTAGCAGGCCCTTTCATGGTGCCTTGATAGCCCCCTTCGCCAAATATTCTTGGTTTTTCGTACACATACCCTTCTTCACCCGCTGGCGTGCTTGGGTTAGTACATGCCGTTAAGCCAAACCCGACAACCCCGGCCAAAATGGCACCTTTAGCAAGGTTATTAACCAGCGTTTGCATCCCTGAATTTCTTGGTTTCATTCTATGTCCTTAGTTATTTTTCTAATACTTTATATACATTGCTTAGTAAGCTTGAGGCACCAAACCTAAATGTAGCGGCTTGTAAGTAGTCCTCACCCATTATTGAGCGTGTAAGTACTAGGTATTCACTTGCATCACTTACAGTTTTAACACCGCCAGCGGCTTTAAAGCCCACTACTTTACCCGATTTTTTAATAGTATTAAGCATCACGTTTGTGGCTTCAAGCGTTGCATTTACAGCTACTTTACCTGTGCTAGTTTTTACAAAATCAGCCCCACCTTGAATCGCTAAGTTGGTTGCTTTAGCGATTAGCTCTTCAGTTTTAAGCTCGCCACTTTCTATAATTACTTTTAATTGCGCTTTTGTACCACAGACTTTTTTACTTTCAGTTACATACTCGAGCACTTTGCTGTGCTCACCCGCAATAAGCGCTTTATAGGGGATCACTAAATCTATTTCATCGGCACCACGCTCAATAGCAATTAGCGTTTCGTTTATCACATCGCTCAGTGGCGCATCACCACTCGGAAAATTTGTAACCGTTGCTACTTTTACATGGTTAAGCTCACGCGCAGCTAATGCTATTTTTGCATCATCTACAAAATCGCTGTAAACACATACCGCAGCCGGTGTGCCCAATTGTGGGTTTATACTATTTACAAGCTGCTGAATATCGTTTGAAGTATCAGCTGTATTAAGGCTGGTTAGATCCATTAACGAAACCGCTAAGTGTGCGTCGTTGTGTTGTTCAGTCATCAGTAACCCCTTTAGGTAGGCGATAAATTAGGTTTAGCATCATAGTAACAAATTAACGTAATCTCGCTATAGCTCATAACCAAACACTATAAGCACAATATTGTGCGTGTAACTCGCCTTAATCCCCTATAGATTAAGCCTTAAACCTAAAACGACCACCCATTATAACTTTTGGTTATATAAACTTGGTTTTAATTATTTTTTACTTACTAATGCGCGCTATATTCTGCCATCTGCTCAATAGCGTTTTATTTTAGATTTAACTTAGAGGTGTTAACCACGTGCAGTATTTACCTATCTTTACCAAACTCGACAACAAACCCGTGCTGGTTGTTGGCGGTGGAGAGGTTGCATTACGCAAATGTCGCGCGTTTTTAAAAGCCCGCGCAAATGTAACCTTAGTGGCACCTTGGTTTTGTGATGAACTAAAAGAGCATGCACACAACAATGAAGTAACGCTTATTGATGCCTATTTTGATGAGTCGCACCTTGATGGCAAAATGCTGGTTATAGCAGCCACAGACTTAGACGAAGTAAACAATAATGTATTTGAGCTTGCAAATGCGCGCAACGTGTTTGTAAACGTGGTTGATGACCAGCCTAAATGTACGTTTATATTCCCATCAATAGTAGATCGCGACCCAATCACCATTGCTATATCAAGTGCAGGCACCGCACCAGTACTTGCACGGCGTTTACGTGAAAAGCTCGAAACGTTAATCCCACAACACATTGGCCCTTTGGCTACTTTAGTTGGCAGCTTTAGAGATAAAGTAAAACAGCGCTTTAAACACTTTGCCGACCGCCGCCAGTTTTGGGAAGGCGTGTTTGATTCATCAGTCGTGAGCAAAGTACAAACCGGTAATACCGATGCAGCACAAGCGCAGCTAGAACAAATGCTTGATGCCAAAGCAGAGCCAGAGGGCGAAGTGTATGTAGTAGGTGCAGGCCCTGGCGACCCTGAGCTTTTAACCCTTAAAGCACTGCAATTAATGCAACAAGCTGACGTTGTTGTATACGACTACTTAGTGTCAGATGAAATTATGGAATTAGTACGCCGTGATGCCGATTTAGTCTGCGTAGGCAAACGTTTAGGCGATCACAGTGTAGCCCAAGAAGATACCAACCAAATGTTGGTTGATTTTGCCAAGCAAGGCAAAAAAGTGTGCCGCATTAAAGGCGGAGATCCCTTCATTTACGGCCGTGGCGGTGAAGAAGTACAAGTACTGGCTGCCAATAACGTGAATTATCAAATAGTGCCAGGTATTACAGCAGCTGCAGGTTGTAGTGCATATGCAGGTATTCCGCTTACGCATCGCGACCACGCACAAGCTATACAGTTTGTAACGGGGCACTGTAAAAAAGATGGCCAAGAGCTTGATTGGCAATCGCTTGCTAAAGCGCATCAAACTTTAGCAATTTATATGGGCGTTATTAAATCGCCACATATACAAGCTCAGCTGTTAAAACATGGCCGCAGTGCAACTACACCAGTAGCCATAATAGAAAACGGCACGCGTAAAAACCAACGTGTTATTACAGGGCAATTAGGTGAGCTGGCAGATTTAATAGAGCGCAACAGTGTTGTATCGCCAGCCTTACTTATTATTGGCGAAGTAGCCGCTCTTCACTCGCAGCTTGCGTGGTTTAGCCAAAACGAGCAAACCAGTAGCTTTGCTCAGCCGCTAACTGGTGTATCAAATACATAATTATATTTACCTTAATCACTTTTAATCATTTTAGTAGGACGACTAACAATGGCTTTAACTCACCTTCAGCAACTTGAAGCTGAAAGTATCAAAATCATGCGCGAAGTCGCCGCTGAGTTTGAGAACCCAGTAATGCTTTACTCAATCGGTAAAGACTCGTCGGTACTTTTGCACTTAGCGCGTAAAGCATTTTACCCTGCAAAAATTCCGTTTCCGTTATTACACGTAGACACCAACTGGAAGTTTCGTGAAATGATTGAATTTCGCGATCGCCTTGCAAAAGAATACGGTTTTGACCTGCTGGTACACAAAAACCCAGAAGGCATGGCTATGGGTATTAGCCCGTTTGAGCATGGCTCAGGTAAACATACCGACATAATGAAAACCCAAGGCTTAAAGCAAGCGTTAGATAAATACGGCTTTGATGCTGCATTTGGTGGCGCACGCCGCGATGAAGAAAAATCTCGCGCTAAAGAGCGTGTTTACTCGTTCCGCGATAAACATCACCGTTGGGACCCTAAAAACCAGCGTCCTGAACTTTGGAATACCTACAACAGCCAAGTTAACCCAGGTGAGAGCATTCGTGTATTCCCACTATCTAACTGGACTGAGCTTGATATTTGGCAATACATTTACCAAGAAAACATTGAAATGGTTCCGCTTTATTTAGCGAAAGAGCGCCCTGTAGTAGAGCGCGATGGCACCCTAATAATGGTTGACGATGAGCGCATGCCACTTAATGAGGGTGAAGTACCACAAATGAAGTCAGTACGTTTTCGTACTTTAGGCTGTTACCCACTTACCGGTGCAGTTGAATCTACAGCCAGTAACCTAACAGAAATTATTGAAGAAATGCTGCTATCTACGTCATCTGAACGTGAAGGCCGTGTAATCGATCACGACTCAGCAGGCTCAATGGAGAAGAAAAAACGTGAGGGGTATTTCTAATGTCTACCAATACTAACGACACCATTAACGAAGTAAAAGAAATTGGCATAGACGCCTACCTAGCACGCCAACAAGATAAAAGCTTATTACGCATGCTTACCTGTGGTAGCGTAGATGACGGTAAATCAACACTGATTGGCCGCCTTTTGCACGACAGCCACCAAATTTATGAAGATCAGCTAGCTGCCCTTCACAAAGATAACGAAAAAGTGGGTAACGCAGGCGAAGAGCTCGACTTAGCGCTACTTGTAGATGGCCTACAAGCTGAGCGTGAGCAAGGCATTACTATTGACGTAGCATATCGTTATTTTTCAACCGCTAAGCGTAAGTTCATTATTGCCGACACCCCAGGGCACGAGCAATACACACGCAACATGGTAACAGGCGCATCAACCAGCGATGTAGCTATTATTTTGGTTGATGCTCGCTACGGTGTGCAAGTACAAACTAAGCGTCATAGTTTTATTTGTGACTCGCTCGGTATTAAACAGTTTGTGGTAGCAATTAATAAAATGGATATCGTTGATTTTGACGAAACCGTTTATGAAAAAATTAAAGCCGACTACCTTAAATTTGCTGAGCAGCTTAATGTATCAAACATTAAGTTTGTACCTATGTCGGCGCTTAAAGGCGACAACGTAGTAACACGCTCTGCACATACGCCTTATTACACAGATAAGCCATTGCTTGAACTTTTAGAAGACTCACCAGCGGCCGAAACCGATACTGGCTTTGAAGCACGCTTACCAGTGCAATATGTAGTGCGTCCTAACTTAAACTTTCGTGGTTTTCAGGGCACATTGGCATCAGGTAAATTACAAGTTGGCGATGCAATAAAAGTATTACCGTCGGGTAAAACATCAAGCATAAAAGAAATTGTGACCTTTAATGGCAACCTAGATCACGCAGAAGCCGGCCAAGCAATTACCGTTACCCTAAATAGCGAAATTGATATTAGCCGCGGCGATGTCATTGTGCCGCAAAGTTCAAGTGCAACGGTTACTAACCTTATACAAGCTAAACTTGTGTGGATGCACGAAGAGCCGCTGGTACTAGGTAAAAGCTACAACATTAAACTAGGTAGCAAAAATACATCAGCCGTGGTTAAAAAGATTGACCACACTATTGATGTAAATACCTTAGAGCACGGCACAGCCGATTCACTTCAGCTAAACGAAATTGCCATTGTTACGCTTGAACTAAGCGAAACAATATTAGCTGATGAGTATCACAACAACCACGAAACTGGCTCATTTATCCTTATCGATCGTTTATCTAACTTAACGGTTGCCGCAGGTATGATTGAGCAAGTACTAAAAAGCGAAAAACAAAACAACGATTTCAGCGACTTTGAAATTGAGTTTAATAGCTTAGTACGCAAGCACTTTCCACATTGGCAAGCGCTTGATATTTCAAGACTGTAAGTATAAAAAATGTCTGTTAGGAATATAAAAGCATGGTAGAGCAGCTCGTTTTAACAGGCATTATGCTTACCTTAGTTGGGTGCCTTTTTGGCACCCGCATTAATCCAGCCTGGTTATTTGTAAGCGCTATTGGTACAGGTTATTTAACTGGCCTGATTGACCTTGAAAGCATGCTAGTAAACTACGCAAACCCGTCGCTCATTACTCTTGTGCTATTAGTGCTGGTTTCAATCGCGATTGAAAAAACTACACTCATACAACAGCTTTCCCAATCGTTATCTAAAGGGAGCTTAGTAAAGTCGGTAACAAAGCTTGGTTTATCAACCGCGTTTTTGTCATCGTTCACTAATAACACCGCGGTTGTTGCATCGCTTATTACCGCCATAAAAGACAACCCAAATCATTCACCCTCAAAGCTACTCTTACCGCTGTCGTACACTGCTATATTAGGCGGTACCATTACACTTATTGGTACATCGACCAATTTAATAGTGAACGGCTTTGCTGTGGATGCCGGCATGGCACCACTTGGCTTTTTTGATTTTACCTTAATAGGCATTGGCGCATTAAGCGTGGGCCTTGTTACTATTTTAGTGATGCTCAAATACCTGCCCGACAACGGCAAAAACGCGCAAGAGGTTATTCCCTTTTATTTAGAGGGTAAAGTGCAGGCAGGCTCTAAGCTTATTGGCCGTACCGTAGAAGAAAACGGCCTACGCGAATTAAAAGATTTATTCCTCGCCGAAATTATTCGTGGCGATGAGCGTATATACGCAGTAACACCTCAGCAAATTATTAGACAAAACGACGTACTACTGTTTGTTGGCGACATTAAATCTGTTCCCTTATTAAGGCGCTTTGACGGATTAAAAGTGGTGCACGACAACCACGAAAAAGACATAGAACACCTAGTGGAAGTAGTGGTAAGTCAATCCTCTAAATTTATTGGCAAAACCGTAAAAGAAGCCCGTTTTAGAGAGCAGTTTCATGCCGCGGTTATTGCCATTCGCCGCGGGCACGACCGCTTACAAGGCGGTCTTGGGCAAGTGCAATTGCAAGCTGGCGACTCTTTAATACTCGCCCCAGGTAAAAACTTTTATTCTTTACCTAATTTAAACCGCGAATTTGTGTATATATCGGGGTTTGATTTACAAACACACTTAAAACCTAAGCAGTCTAATATTGTATTGGCAGGCTTTGCCGCGGTATTAGGGTTAAGCATTGTAGGTATAGTCCCCTTAGTAAAAGGCCTACTGGTGTTACTTATTGGCTTACTGCTTAGCGGCACAGTTAAACTTAGCGAAGTAAAACGTCGCTTTCCCATTGAACTACTTGCCGTCGTAGGCAGTGCTATAGGGCTTGCTAAATTAATGATAGAAACCGGACTTGCCGGGCAAATATCAAGCGCTCTATTTATGGTATTAGGCGATTTTGGCCCGTATGGCGCGTTTATCGCCATATTTTTAATGACCGTATTATTCACCGAACTTATTACTAATAATGCCGCAGCTGCGCTTTCATTCCCTGTGGCTTACTCGCTAGCCGTGGGTTTTAATGTAGACCCTCTGCCCTTTATTATGGCGGTAGCGTTTGGCGCATCGGCCAGTTTTATATCGCCATTTGGGTATCAAACAAACCTTATGGTTTATAGTGCGGGCAACTACCGCTTAAAAGATTACATAACAATGGGCTTGCCCCTTTCTATTATTTATTCAATCACGGTATTAACCCTGATCCCGCTCGTGTTTCCTTTTTAATACGGGCGCTTAAAGTACAAGAGACTCACCACTATGGATGAAAATATTGTTTGGCATAACTACGCAATCACCAAGTCACAGCGTAGTGAGCAAAAAAAGCATAAACCGGCTATTTTATGGTTTACCGGTTTTTCTGGCTCTGGCAAAAGCACTGTAGCGAATGCACTAGAAGCAGCGCTTAACCAACAAGGCGCGCACACCTACCTGCTTGACGGCGACAACGTACGCCACGGCCTATGTAAAGACTTAGGCTTTAGCGACGAAGATCGTATTGAAAACATACGCCGCGTTGGCGAAACCGCAAAACTAATGACCGATGCAGGCTTATTAGTGCTTACTGCGTTTATTTCACCATTTAGAGCAGAGCGCGACATGGTGCGTAACCTTGTCGACGACGGCGAGTTTATTGAAGTATTTATAGATACCCCGCTTGATGTATGTGAAAGCCGCGATCCTAAAGGCTTATACAAAAAAGCCCGCGCAGGAGAGATAAAACACTTTACTGGCATCGACTCAAGCTACGAAATCCCAAGCAACCCAGAAATAATTTTAGATACCAGTAAAAACACCCTAGACCAATCGGTTACACAACTGATAACGTATCTAAAACAAAAGCATATTATAGGTTAACCCCAATGAACCAAACCGAGCTACTAGAAGAAACCCTCATCCTTGCCCGCAAAGCAGGCCAAGCCATAATGGGGATTTACGAAAAGGACTTTAACGTTGAATACAAAGCCGATGAAAGCCCAGTAACCGACGCCGACTTAGCAGCTCATAAAGTGATTGTGGCAGGGTTAAAACAGCTCACCCCCGACACACCTATACTTAGCGAAGAAAGCGCTGATATAAGCTGGGATATCCGTCAAACATGGAAAAGCTACTGGTTAGTAGACCCCATCGACGGCACTAAAGAGTTTATTAAAAAGAACGGCGAATTTACCGTAAACATAGCGCTTATCGAAAACGGTAAACCTGTACTGGCTGTAGTTGATGCGCCCGCACTTGGCGTATCGTACCTTGCTGCAGAAGCCATTGGTGCGTTTAAAGACAAAGGCGATGAACGCATTGAGCTTAAAGTAACTACCAAGCCTAATAAAGGCCTAATACGTGTTGTAGGCAGCCGCTCGCACCCATCACCTGATTTAGCCGAGTTTGTAAAACGCTTTGAAGACGTTGAAATGATCTCAAAAGGCAGCTCACTAAAATTATGTTTAGTGGCCGAAGGCAGCGCCGATATTTACCCACGCTTAGGCCCAACGTGTGAATGGGATACGGGAGCCGGCCATGCAATCGCCGAAATAGCCGGTGCTAAAGTCACTAAGCTCGATGGCAGCCCACTTTTATATAACACTAAGGATGAGTATTTGAATCCGTATTTTATTGTTTCGGCGATAGAGGGATAAGAGCAGTTTTGAGTGGTTAGCTATCAGTTGTCAGCAAGACAAGTGATAGCTTTAGCTTCTTGAGTCATCAAACTGTATCTAGCAAGCGGTAAGAAAAATAAGCCTTATTAATTACTAACTAGTTTTCAAGTACATCATACTACCTTTAAATATATCAAATAACTCACAATAGAAGTTTTGAAGATTATCAATTAGCTCCTCAATTTCTCTCTGATTACGAGTAAACTCGGGGTTTGATTCTTTCATGTCAGGTAGTGAATTAATTTGCATTAAGTTTAGCCAGGCTGATGCATCTAAGTCTACTTGAAATAACCAATCGGTAACAATACCATCAAAATAGAAATCAGCTAAGGCAAGTGCCTCTTGAAGCTCTTCATATAACTTATCATCGACCACACGATTTATATCAACACTACGCAAAAACCTTTTTACAACTATATAAATATGCAGCTTATTTGAGTTACTTTCACGCTTCTCTTTATCAACATTAAGCTTCCACTGCTGGTATGCAATAAAACCTACTGAGATTGCAATTACAGGGCTCAATAAAGCAGAAAAGATATCAATAATTTGCTTAGCTGTACTTAGTGCTTCCAATTTAAACTCCTTTTAAGTTAACCCATTTAGATCTTTTTTAACTTTTGTAAGTCAAAAAAGAAAGTCCTATCTCTATTCCTTCTACAACCCTTAACGATTTTGCTGGGCGATAAAAGCAAGCGAGTGCTGGTTGAATAAATCAGGGCGCTCTACGTTACAAACATGGCCACAATGGTGGATAGTTTGCAGTACGCTGTTTTTATGGCGCTTTACCATTTCTTTAACAGGGCCAAGGAACATGTGATCTTCTTTACCCATTATGTAAAGGATGGGTATATCGATGTCTTTTTCTTTGAAGTACTGCATTAAAGGGTTTACGTCCATGGCTAATTTAAACCACTTTATAAACTCTTTTTGGCACAAGCGTTTTGCTTCGCGAACAAACAAAAGTCGAGATTCTTTATGGCGCTTTTTCGGCATCATAATAAAAGCAAATAAGCGATACAGCCACATATAAGGCAAGAAGTGTTTAAACGTATTACCTAAATAAACCAAGGTATTACTGCGAGTATTAAAGCGAGTCACTGCACCACCTAGCACCATGCTAGAAACATATTGCGGCGCAATTTCAGCAATATTGCGAATAAGAATAGTGCCCAATGAAATGCCAACAAAGTGTGCGCTAAGGATATTGTTATGATCTAACACATCGATAATGTCTTTAGAGACCTTATTAAACGAATAATTATTATCTACAAAGTTTTGTACTAAGTTATTTGATTTACCGTGCCCACGAAGATCGAGCAACAATACATTATATTCTTTTTTATAGGCTTTAAGCTGACGAAACCAAATTGCCGAACTCCCCCCTGCGCCATGCACAAATACAACCCATGTTTTACTGGTATCGTGCGGGAAAGTAGTATGAAAAAGAATGTCTTTGCTCATTGCAGTTAGCGGCCTGTTTACTTCGTTTGGCATATTTAATTGCAGGAAGTATAACGGAGTTTAGTATAAACCTCCTATGAAGTTCGGCTCAATGGCTGCTACTTAACAGATTTTGTGAGCAAGCTTTGATATTAGTTGGAACCAATAAAAATGGCTCCCCTATTTTTACGTTATTACAACCGCCTATTTTTGCTTTAACGCTTGAATAACACTATGGGCGTGTTGGGTTTCGCTTCGCTCTACCCAACCTACAAACTGTGCTGATTAGGGTATTTGTTTATTTTTACAGCGCTGTTTCGTATTCATGACACTTTTGCTGCTACGGCGTCTAATTAATTAGTCTACAAAATGCCTCAAAACATGAAACTTTTAGCTAAAAACTATATTCTTGCGCGCGATTATTATTTAAATAATGGATGAGCACACACATGACACCATCACAAGATGCAACGCTTTCAAATGCATCACAAACAGGTGAACACACACCTACTTCTAAATGGAACCTGCACGATACGCAGTGGACGTTAAGCCTTTTTGGTACCGCCGTTGGCGCGGGCATTTTATTTTTACCTATTAATATTGGTATTGGGGGTTTTTGGCCACTAATTATTTTAGCCTGTTTAGCCTTTCCAATGACCTTTTTAGCACACCGTGGCTTGGCCCGCTTTGTGTTGTCGTCTAAAAACAAAGATTCAGATTTTACTGATGTTGTTGAGGAGCACTTTGGTGTAACGGCAGGTAGGTTAATCTCTTTATTATACTTTTTATCTATATTTCCCATTTTGCTTATTTACGGCGTAGGCTTAACCAATACCGTAGACAGCTTTATGGTTAACCAAATGGGCCTTGAGTCACCTTCTCGCGTGTTGCTTTCGGGTGTATTAGTTGCCGGTATGATTAGCCTAATGATGGGCGGCGAGCGCTTAATGCTTCGCGCGTTCGCTATTTTGGTGTATCCGCTTGTGGGTATTTTATTTTGCTTATCGCTTTATTTAATACCCAGCTGGCAAATGCCAGATATGAGCCTCCCAGAGGCAGGCAGCTTTACTAAAACGCTGTGGTTATCTATTCCTATCATTGTGTTTTCGTTTAGCCATGCGGCGGCTATTTCAAGCTTTGTGAACGTGCAGCGTGGGCATTATGGCGATCAGGCCACTAATAAGGCTGAGGCTATTTTAAAGCGCACTAGTTTACTACTTATTGTATTTGTACTGCTGTTTGTGTTTTCGTGCGTGCTATCACTTACTGGCGAGCAAATGGCTACTGCTAAAGCCGCGAACGTATCGATTTTATCTTACCTTGCTAATATCACTAGTAATTCGTATATCGCGACTCTTGGCCCGCTGGTTGCCTTTATTGCGATTACGTCATCGTTTTTAGGGCACTTTTTAGGTGCACGCGAAAGCTTTACCGGTTTGGTGACTAAGCAAACAAGCTTAAGTGCAAAAGCAGCCGACAAAATTGGCGTACTTATTATGTTTTTTGCTATTTGGTTTTGCGCGGTCAAAAACCCAAGCATTTTAGACATGATGGATCAGCTCTCTGGCCCTATCATTGCGATGATTTTATTTATTATGCCTATGATTGCCGTGTACAAAGTGCCTGCGCTGAGTAAATACCGCAACCGCTTAAGTACCTTGTTTGTACTTGCTGTGGGCTCACTGGCCGTATGTGCGCTTATTTACAGTATGCTTAATTAAGCGATTTGCTAAAAATACCCCATTAAAAATGGCGCTCATTGAGCGCCATTTTTTATACAATTAAATTGCTTTTAAACTAATTTATTCTGCGTCTGGTAGGTTACGACCGTAGAATATTTCCTGCATTTCGCGGGTTAGCTTAGAGCGAATTTCTTCTTCTTCCTCATCCGACAACTCATCAGTCGATAAGCCGAACAGGTAAGTGTTTAAGTCGGTTTCTTTTAACATCATTTTAGTGTGGAACAGGTTTTCTTGATACACGTTCACGTCCATCATTTGGTACGCTTCTTTGGTATCTTCTGTCATGAAGTTTTGAATCGAGTTAATAGCGTGATCAATGTAATGTTTAACGCCGTTTACGTCGCGAGTAAAACCACGTACACGGTAGTCAATAGTCACTACGTCTGACTCTAGGCTATGAATTAAGAAGTTTAACGCTTTAAGTGGCGAAATAATGCCACAAGTAGATACTTCAATATCAGCACGGAATGTACAAATACCATCATCAGGGTGCGCTTCTGGGTAGGTATGTACACAAATGTGGCTTTTATCTAGGTGCGCAACAACAGAATCGGGTAATGGGCCTGGCGCTTCGTCAGCATCGTAATTTTGCTGCTCTTCTACCGGCTCTTCAGACACCAAAATAGTCACACTAGCGCCTTGTGGTTCATAATCTTGGCGCGCCACATTTAAAATGTTAGCACCAATAATATCAACAACATCACCTAGTATGTCGGTTAGTCTATCTGCACTGTACTGCTCGTCGATATATTCAATATATTCTTTACGCTGTTGCTCGGTCTTTGCGTAGCAAATGTCGTAAATACTAAAGCTTAAACTTTTGGTTAAATTATTAAAGCCATGAAGTTTAAGTTTATCGAAGGGTTTGTTCATGATAAACCAACCTATAAATTAGTGAAATCTGCACCTGCAGAATGAAAAGTTCGCGGATTTTATACGAATTTTCCTCACGGAAAAAGCGTTATTTTACCTGTTCTTGCACAACTTCGTGGCTGTGGGTAATTTCTACTGTTTTATCAAGCATTAAAGCAACAGAACAATACTTTTCAGCAGAAAGAGAAACCGCCCTCGCGAGGTGCTTTTCCGACACATTATTGCCTGTAACAACAAAGTGTAAGTTAATTTTAGTAAATACACGCGGCGCTGTTTCTGCGCGCTCAGAGCTTAGCTGAACTTGCACATCCGAAAAATCTTGTTTGGCTTTTTTTAAAATACTTACAACATCTACCGACGAGCAACAGCCCACCGACATAAGTACCATTTCCATAGGGCTTGGTGCAGCGCTATCGCTACCAGCATCAAAAACGACATTGTGATTAGAATTAGAACGGCCAATAAAGGTGTCGCCTTCAACCCATTTTACATTTGCTTGCATGTGATTATCTCTAAAAAAAGTTTTATTGATTGTATAACAATCTGCAACGATACGTGAACGCTGAGATTAAATTTAGTGGTGTTATTAATAAGGCGAGAAGTAATAGGAGCGCAGCAATCAGGTCGCACTGCGCTATGTAAACGGGTAACGTTAAGCGGTTTGTGTGACCGCGTTATCAAATAGATTTTTAATAAGCCCAGCAAACTCGTCTATAAATGCGTGCTGTTCAACCGTAACGGGCTGAGAGGTTATGCTGCTTAGTACTTCTTGTAAGTCGTAAACAATACCGTCTACCTCGCGCACTATTTGGCTGCGTTGCTCGGTATTAAGATTGGTATGCTGTTCACAAATTAGCATCACGTTTTGCGCTATAACGTCTTCTATGAGTTCCATAACGGTTGGCGCACCGGGTTTGATTTCGCCTGGCTTCTCAAATAACGCTAAATTTTGAGTTAGATACATGATCAAGTCATCGTACCCTTGCCTGTCTAAAACCATTGTGATTTTCACCTTTGAATAACTAATTGCATAGATTTAAGCAGAAAGCGCCACTAATTACTAGCTTTGCACGATACCAATACAAAAAAAGCAGCCTAAGCTGCTTTTCTCATTCTTTATAACTACAAATAGAATAGTAATTAATCTATTTTTAAGCCTGGGCTTAGTGTTGCTGGCATCGTTACTTTTTCAAGTTCTACCGAGGCAACAGGGTATGCGCAGTAGTCGGCTGCATAATATGCGCTGGCTCTGTGGTTACCCGATGCGCCAATACCACCAAATGGGGCTGCACTTGATGCGCCTGTAATTGGGCGGTTCCAGTTAACAATACCGGCACGAATACGACGTAAAAAGTGATTGTAGTCGGCTTCGCTGTCGCTTAATAAACCTGCTGATAAACCAAAGCTGGTGTCGTTTGCTTTATCAATTGCGTGGTCAAAGTCATCAAAGCGGAACACTTTTAATAATGGGCCAAAGTGCTCTTCATCTGGGAAGTTGCTAATTGCTGAACACTCAATAATACCCGGTGTTACAAAGCCTGTATTGGCTGTGTGCTCAAGCTCTACTAGTACTTCACCGCCAAGTTCAACCAACTCATTTTGTGCTTTAACCATGCCTGCTGCAGCCGCAGATGAGATCATAGAGCCCATGAATGGTTGGTCTTCATCATCGTAGTTGCCGACTTTTATGGCTTTAGTAGCCGTAATAAGGCTTGCTAAAATGTCATCGCCTTGTTGGCCTTTAGGTAAAAATACTTTACGTGCACAGGTACAACGTTGGCCGCTTGAAATAAACGCCGATTGAATAATATCGTGTACCGCGGCTTTAGTATCTGCCACATCTTTAATAATTAGTGGGTTATTACCACCCATTTCAAGCGCTAAAATTTTACCTGGCTGGCCTGCAAACTGCTCATGTAAAATATGACCCGTGCGCGAAGAACCGGTAAAGAATAAACCATCAATGCCTTTATGCGCAGCAAGGGCTTTACCTGTTTCTACTTCACCTTGAACAAGGTTAATTACACCGGCAGGTAAACCCGCTTTTTCCCATAGTTTAAGGGTAAGCTCAGCAACCATTGGCGTAAGCTCAGATGGCTTAAATACCACAGTGTTACCGGCTAAAAGCGCTGGCACAATGTGGCCATTTGGTAAGTGCCCAGGGAAGTTATATGGGCCAAATACAGCCACTACACCGTGTGGTTTATGGCGGATCATCGCACGCCCCACTGGCATAGCGTTTTCAACGTCGCCGGTGCGCTCTAAAAATGCTTTTTCAGAAATGGCAATTTTACCTACCATAGCGCCCGCTTCTGTACGCGTTTCCCAAAGCGGCTTACCCGTTTCTTGAGCAATCGCTACAGCAAGTTCTTCGCTGTGCTCTTTAAGGGTTGCCGCAAAGGTTTTTACTACCTCTAGGCGCTCATTAAAGCTTTTATCAGCCCAGCTGTAAAATGCTTCGCGCGCTGCATTAACCGCGCTATCTACTTGCTCTGCAGTCGCTGAAGATGCCTGCCAAATAACGTCGTTATTTGCAGGGTTTACTGAATTAAATGCATTGCCTTGGCCTGGTGACCACTGACCATTAATAAATTGTGCAGGATGAGTCATTATACTTTCTCCTTAATTAAACTGGGGTTGCGCTTACGGTGTCGCCCGATTGAAGCTGTAGGGCATCGGCTATTGCTTGCGATAAAATAAGGCTGCTTGCACGCTCATCAAAGCTAAGCGCTGCAACCGTTGCACGGTAGTTTTCTAACTCGCCGTTAGCGAGCAGTACCATGGTATCGCCTGACGCTTCGCCTATTTCTACTTTAAAGTCTTTCGCATTACGAATTGTGGCAATGTTATCTACTTTTGCTTCTACTGTTGGACCAGCATCAAAAATATCGACGTAACCATTGAAGGTAAAACCTTCATTTTTTAATAGCTCAATAGCTGGGCGCGTGTTGTCGTGTACTTTACCAATCACCGCTTGCGCATCTTTGCTTAGCAAGTTTACGTAAATTGGGTATTTTGGCATTAGCTCAGCAATAAACACTTTTTGGCCTATACCTGTTAGGTAATCGGCGGTTGGAAAGTCCATTGAAAAAAAGTGCTCTTCTAGCCACTGCCAAAACGGGCTGCTGCCATTTTCGTCAGACACGCCACGCATTTCTGCTATTACTGTTTGTGCAAAACGCTGCTCATGTTGTTTTATAAACATAAAGCGCGCTTTTGAAAGAAGTTTACCGTTACAGTTTTTACGGTATCCATCTTTCAAAAATAAGGTACATAGTTCTGTCGCGCCGGTGTAGTCGTTACATAGGGTTAAAATATCAACCGCTTTGTATACATCGAGCGTGCGTGATGAGTGAATTACTTTACTTAAGTGGTAATGATAAAACGCATCATCAAGCCCTACTGCAGCTTCAATAGCTGAAGTACCCACTACTTCACCGGTTTCGGTATCTTCAAGAACAAACAGGTAGCCTTCGTCACCAGGTTGTGACGTTTGTTTAGCAAATGAACTTACAGAATGGTCAATTTTCTTTTGCAGTAACTCTTCGTTTAACGGCAAAGATGTAAAACCATGGCCCGATTCGTGGGCAATTTTTAATAACGCTGCGTAATCATTTTGCTGGATTGGGCGAAGGATCATCATGAGTCCGCTTGCTCCCTTATCAATAACGGTAAATAGAATATGCAGGGCAAGCAGGCTTGCCCTTAATAAGGTGGTTTAACGCGTTTAAGCGTTTACTACGCTTGCGACTGCTTTTTCAAAACGCACCATACCTTCGCGAATATCCGCTTCGGTGATTACTAACGATGGCGTAAAGCGTACTACATCGGCACCCGCTACAAGCGACATAAGTCCTTGCTCGGTAGCTGCTACTAAAAACTCTTTTGCACGGCCTTTGTATTGCTCGTTAACGGCTGCACCAATTAATAAACCTTGGCCACGAATTTCGCTAAATACATTGTATTTTTCGTTTACCGCGTTAAGAAGCTCGTTAAATAATGCCGCTTTTTCTTTTACGCCCGCTAGAACTTCAGGGGTATTTACAGTATCAAATGCGGCTTCAGCTACGGCACACGCCAGTGGGTTACCACCGTAAGTAGAACCATGAGTACCTACTTTTAAGTGCTGTGCAATCTCGGTAGTAGTTAGCATAGCGCCAATTGGGAAACCGCCGCCAAGAGCTTTAGCTGATGTTAAAATATCAGGCACTACGTTTAAACCTTGGTATGCGTATAGCTCACCAGTACGGCCAACACCTGTTTGTACTTCATCAAAAATAAGTAGTGCATTGTGTTTAGTACATAGTTCACGAACGCCTTGTGCAAATTCGTCAGTTGGCGAAATAATACCGCCTTCACCTTGCAGTGGCTCCATCATTACTGCACATGTTTTGTCGCTAATTAGCGCTTCAAATGCAGCTAGGTCGTTGTAATCACAATGTACGATGTCGCCAGGCTTAGGACCAAAACCATCTGAGTATGCAGCTTGGCCGCCTACGGTTACGGTAAAGAAAGTACGACCGTGAAAGCCTTTGTTAAATGAAATAATTTGTGATTTTTCAGCACCAAATTTATCCAGTGCAAAACGACGTGCTAATTTAAGTGCCGCTTCGTTTGCTTCTGCGCCCGAGTTTGCAAAGTAAACTTTTTCTGCAAAGGTCGCATCGACCATTTTTTTAGCTAAACGTAGCGCAGGCTCGTTAGTCATTACATTTGATAGGTGCCAAATTTTTTCGCCTTGCTCTTTTAACGCACCTACTAATGCAGGGTGGCAATGGCCAAGACAGTTAACAGCAATACCACCGGCAAAGTCGATAAATTCTTTACCTTGTTGATCCCATACGCGAGAGCCTTCGCCTCGAACAGGAATAACGCTTGAAGGCGCGTAGTTAGGAACCATTACGTGATCAAATAATTCGCGATTGACTGTCATTTTTTTTCCTCTTAATTGTGAGCAACACAAAACATCAAAATAGGTGTTTGGTTATAAATGTAACCAAGATATTTACGCACTTAATAGCAAAAGGTTGAGCGTAAAACTGCCTTGTGGTTCAATTTTCAGGCGCTCATTATTTCAGATATTTGTGGTGCTGTCTCGTTAAAAACTTTCATGCAGGCCTTTAAAATAAAGGCCTTGGGATATTATTTCATAGATAGTGAATAACTATTTGCATAGAAAATAAATGTCACTTTTTAAGAGTTATGCCCCTATGCAGTGAGTCGCGCCTGACATTAAGTGCTTAAAGTAAGGTGTACTTATGAAGATGTTAATGAATGAATAGTCGCAAAAAAATTAACAAAAAATTCAATAGTTAATGAAAATTTGCCGCCACCAGCCGCAAATTACCGATATAAGGACCAGTTAATAAGCTGCTTTTTAGTCAATTTGAATAGCTAGGTTGGTAAAATTGCTTGTTTCGAGGACTTTTAGCTCATTTTTAGTGAAGCCATGATACGAAAACCACGCATGTATTTCATCTTGCTCAATAAGTTGATGTTGTTTTAGGTTTAAGTATTGCGAATAGCATCGCGCTTTTAACATGACCTCACTCATGGGGAAAACATCACTACTTTGCTCAAGACCATGAGCAAGTTGTGCCATCACGTGATTAAACGGTAAAGCTTTAAAAGCCATTTTGCGGATTACTTTAGCACTTAACGCAAGCGACTTAGTGCTTAACAACGTAGTTAAAAATAACGGATCTGGCTTTAATTCCATCAAGGCCGTGTGTAAGTCTTTTTGTTGTGCTTCGCGTGCTATTTGCACCTTGCGTTGCCATACCTGTTCAAAAGTTTTTAAGTACAAGCGCACTAAAGCTATGCGCCCTACATCTATTAGCATGCCCAGTGTAAAAGCATGTATAGGGTTAACATCATTCAGCTCTGCAATTTTTTGTGCCGCTATTGCATTAGCCATGGCAGCATCACGAAGGCGGCGCTTTAATAATGGAAATGGCTCGGTACTGTGTGGCATCCAGTGGCGCACAGCAAAAGTGGGGATAACTAATTGCAGGTTATCAAGCCCAATATAACGCAGTGCAAGTGCGGGGCTGTCTACTTTTACTGAGGTACTTTTACTTCGTTGTTTTCGATAGTAAGGCAGGTTTACTAATGACACTAATTCACGGCCAAGCCAGTTGGAATCATTTACCAATGGCTCTAAGCGCCCCACACTTGCCGACTTAGCCGCTAGTATATCTAGCATGGTGGCCACGTTATCTTCTATACCTATGGTGTTTTGAATAACAGCATCCATATCTTCTAATTGCTTAAATATGGCTGTTTCAATTACTTTATGAAGTTGTTTACTCGCTTGTGCTCGGTACTTGTGATGCGCAGTACTACTTTGCTGGCGTTTATGCTGTGCGGCAACTTCTACTTCTAATAAAGTGCGCTGCTTTATGGGTTCACCATAATCAATTTCTAGCGTATGAATAAAGCCAATTTGTTGATGTGCAAAGCTATGGCCAAGCAGCAAATCGTGAGCACGCTGGTCAAGCATGGAGGCTATTCGCTTTTGCGACGCAAGTTCAGTCATAAAGTCCATTCAGTATAAGTGTTACCATTCGGTGGTTACTGTAAGGTTAGAAGCGAGATAAAAAGTTAGCAAGCAATTCGAGCCCTTGAGTAGTTAAAATAGCCTCAGGATGAAATTGTACGCCTTCAAGAGCAAGCTCTGTGTGAAGTAGCCCCATAATTTCGTCAAACTCACCTTGCTCGGTTTGGCTCCACGCAGTAATGGCTAATTCACTTGGTAAACTGTGTTTTTCGACCACCAGCGAGTGATAACGACACACAGTAAGCGGGTTTTCTAAACCGGTAAATACCCCTTTATTATTATGAACAATAGGTGAGGTTTTACCATGCATAACTTGCTTAGCACGTATAACCTTGCCTCCTAGCGCTTGCGCTATGGTTTGATGCCCTAAGCAGATACCCAAAATAGGGTAAATGCCTTTTAGTTGCTCAACGACATTGAGTGACACGCCCGCTTCGTTTGGCGTACAAGGCCCCGGAGAAATAACAATATGCTTGGGGTTAAGTTGCTTAATTTGAGCAACTGATATTTCGTCATTACGCTTTACCAGCACCTCTTGGTTTAAGCGCTGAAAATATTGTACTAGGTTATAAGTAAACGAATCGTAGTTGTCGATCATCAACAGCATTACACAACGACCTTATTTAAAATGGAGTGCCCTTTGCTCACATGTGTGGCTTTTAAAATGAGCAGTATAAGCATTTATAATGCCTATTCTATCACTAATAATTCCCCAACATACACTAGGGCGTGCTGCGCTTTAGTGATTAACACTACTGGGCCAGAAAAGAGAATACGTAAAGGCTAATTTGTTATATTAGAAATGTTCGTATTTATGTGCAGATAAAAAAGCAGGAAATAAATAAGAAAAAGCCGGCGAGGATGCCGGCCTTAATAATTTATTGTACAGAAATAACAACTTTACCCATGGCTTGGCCACTTGCTAAGCGGTCATGCGCTTTAGCTGCGTCTTCTAAACTAAAGTCTTGTTCGTCAAGTACAGGGCGCATACCGCCTGCTTAAACAATTTGTGCAAGTTTAGTCAGTTTGTCGCCGTGGTCTTGACGGTTAAAGTCGTGGATCATTGGAATAAGCATAAAGATTACGTTTAACGATAAACCTTTAAAATGTACTGGGCTTAAATCTACTTCTAATAAAGAAAGCGTTGTAGATACCTGAGCATTTAGCTTTGCTGCAGCAAATGAGTTAGTCATGTTACCGCCACCTACGGTGTCAAACACCATGTCAAAGCCCGCATTATTAGTGTGCTTTTCAACATACTGCTCTACGGTTTCGTCTTTAAAGTTTATGCCTGTAGCACCAAAGCTTTCTATTAGTGCTAGTTGCTCTGCGTTACCGCCCGTTGAGTAAACATCAGCGCCAAAATGCTTAGCTAGTTGTACTGCTAAATGGCCTACACCACCTGCGCCGCCGTGTACTAATACTTTTTGGCCTGCACTTACACTTGCTCGTGTTAAGCCTTCAAGTGCTGTAATACCTACAAGTGGAATAGCGGCTGCTTCTTTCATGCTTAGGTTTTTAGGTTTGTGAGCGATTAAGCGTTTATCAGCAAGAATAAACTCAGCAAGTGTACCGGGTAAATCGCCTAGGCCCCCAGCACAACCATATACTTCATCACCTACTGCAAAGTCTGTTACGCCTTCGCCAACAGCTTCAACGGTGCCTGCAAAGTCCATCCCTAAATGCCCGGTAGTTCTGGAGCAAAGGGTAAGTCAGCACCCATTTGACGTATCATCATATCAATTGTATTTACGCTTGTTGCCGCAATACGAACTAACACATTACCTGCTGTTACTTGTGGTTTTGCAACCTCTGTTGCTACAAATTCGTCAGTGCCACCAAAATTATTAATTATCATTGCTTTCATGGGTATTGCCTCTGTTATCTGTTGATAAGTCATTATGGAGTGAAGTTTCATTGTAGACACCCGCTTTACAAATGATAATAAGTTAAATAAACAATCAGTTTCAAAATAATATTGATAATAGAGTTTAAATATCTCCTATCCTTTTTAAAAATAGGGATTAAGGCAAACCCTACCCAGTCGTTGCGCTATACCCATTTAGGTTTGCTGTGGTTGATTTATGGTTGTGTAAACCCCAGAGTAATAAGTGAAAAGGTAGTAATTCACTTAAATAACTCATTTATCCTACTAAGGAGCGACTATGTTAGGCGAAGACCACTCACTGACCAATGACTTTCCACAGTACCTAAATACCATTGCAGAGCTAAATAAAAGCGACACAGAATTTGCCAAAAAGGCAGATAAGTACGACAAGCTAGATAAAGAAATACGCACTTTAGAGCTTAAAGATGCGCCCATTAGCGATGAGCAAATGAATCAGCTAAAGCATGAGCGTTCAGAATTAAAAGACTGGTTATACGAGCGTTTACAGCAAGAGTAATATTGCACAAAAAAAAGAGTTCACCGTTAGGTGAACTCTTTGACGATCAACAAAGGGTAAAACATTTAATACCAATTCGCATAATTAAGTGGTCTATTTTGAGGATGGATAAACATGTTGATAGCAAGGCAAAAAATTCGCTATTTAGTTGTTCTAAATGAGAATTTTTTAACGCAGATAGCGACACGTTTAGCCCCTGAAAATGATTAAGTAATATTGCGAATTGGTATAAAGCACATATCGGCTTTATAAAAAATGACTAGGTCTTATTAGGCATGAGTAAAATTTTTCGCGTTAATAGCCCACTAGCTATCAGCATTTAGCTGAGTAAGCAGGCTATCTAACGTATCAACTAACTGCTGATTTTTATCCGGGTTGAGCGCATCTGGATGCGGCGGTGCAAAGCGCTCTGCATCGTTATCGAAATAAAGGCCAGTGGCATCTTTAAATTCGTCACTTAATGCGGCGCGGCAAAAAATATCGGCGCCTAGTTTTAAGTCGCCACCAGCAAGCCCGTAGGCATCTTTTACCATTTTACTACCTAATAACGACTTAGGTTTTAGCGCAACGACTAACGGCCCGTTACCTTTAAGTGCTAAACCTAAGTGACGCGACCACATAGTAATAGCCAATTTGCTTTGCGCGTAAGCTGCGCTATCTGACAGTGGCTTTTTGCCCACTAACGAGTCAAAGTTAACGCTGGTTTGTGCAGCCGATGACACGTTAACCACACGTGATTGCGTGTTCATTACAGGCAGTAACGCTTTAGTAAGTAAATAAGGCGCTAACGTATTAACTGCAAAACGTGCATCTAGCCCATCTACAGTGGTGATATTTGGCAATTTATATACACCGGCGTTATTAATAAGTACATCGAGTGTTTTATTCGCGTTTTGTAAGTCGGCTAACACTGACTGAGCTAATGTGTTTACTTGCGCCATATCGCTTAAATCAGCAATGTAGGTCGCTGTGCTTACTTACGGGTAATCAGCGTTTAGGCTTGCTTGTACGGCCTTTAACTTGTCTTGGTTGCGTCCGTGCAATAATACAATATGCCCTTGTGCTAACAACATTTTAGCAGTCTCTAGGCCAATACCGTCGGTGGCACCGGTTAATAAAATTGTTTTTTTCATGTTGATCAATCCTTCTCTATTAAGACTAGCCCATTGCATTAATGCCAAATTACACAGGCATTAACTCACTGCTATTTGTTTATATTAGCACCCCTTTTAACGACTAATAATTAGTGACTCAGTAGAATCAGTTTATAGAATTAATTGATAAACCTAGGCGCCTTTATTAAGTAGGCATAGCCCTGTGCCTTTGCTAGGGCGAATTTTAAGCGTTTATTTGAAATAACGAGCAATCATAACTATTGTTTTTAAATTACCTTAATAGTAGTATTTATCATATAAATACACTTTTCGAGAAAACACATGAAAGTTTTAGTTACAGGCGGTATGGGTTATATAGGTAGCCACACATGTATTGCCCTTCATGAGGCAGGCATTACCCCAGTTATTTACGACAACTTATCTAACGCAAGCCCCCGTGTGCTTGATCAACTCGAAAAAATTACCGGTACTCGTTTTGAGTTTATTTTAGGTGACATTCAAGACGAGCAGCAGTTTAAACTTGCCCTTAAACACAGCAAGGCAGAGGCTGTATTTCACTTTGCAGCGCTGAAAGCGGTAGGTGAATCAACCGAGCAACCACTGCGTTATTACCAAAACAATGTGTCGGGCACATTAAGCATGCTACAAAACATGCAAGAGGTAGGCGTAAACCATATTATATTTAGCTCATCAGCCACTGTGTATGGCGAGCCAGATTACCTCCCTATTGATGAAAAACACCCTATACGCGCTACTAATCCTTACGGTTGGAGCAAAGTTATGGTTGAACAAGCCATGCAAGACGTATGTAAAGCTAACAGCAAATTTATGGGCATTGCGCTTCGTTACTTTAACCCAGTAGGTGCTCACCCAAGCGGTTTTTTAGGCGAAAGCCCAAATGGTATTCCAAATAATTTAATGCCTTTTATTGCCCAAACTGCGGTAGGCAAACGTGAAGTGGTTAATATTTTTGGTGACGACTACGACACTAAAGATGGCACTGGCGTGCGCGACTATATTCACGTTTTAGATTTAGCTAAAGGCCATGTAGCAGCCTTTATGCAGCACAAAACAGATACTGCCTTTCATGCTTATAATTTAGGTACAGGGCAAGGTTATTCAGTGCTTGATATGATCAACGCTTTTAGCGCATCAGCCAATAAAGATATTCCTTATAAAATTGCACCGCGCCGTGCAGGCGATATTGCCTGTAATTACGCCGATGCCACAAAAGCGCAAATCACACTTAACTGGCACGCAGAACTAACACTGAGCGACATGACAAACGATACATGGCGCTGGCAAACTAATTACCCAAGTGGGTTGGAGAGTTAACATGGCTTTATTAGAAAGTACTCACAGACGTAAAAACCCGCTAACGGGGCGTTGGGTATTAGTATCACCGCATCGTAATAATCGCCCGTGGTTAGGCGCAACAGAAGCAGTTAACGAAAGCGTGCTGCCAAAACACGATGAAAGCTGCCCACTTTGCCCAGGTAACACCCGTGCAAATGGCGAAAGCAACCCAGATTACAAATACACCCATGTATTTAAAAATGACTTTGGCGCCTTGACACCTAATGCCAGCGAGCAAACGCAAAGCTTAGCGTCAGACAGCGATTTATTTATTGCTGATGAAGTAAGTGGCGAATGCCGTGTTATTTGTTTTTCACCAGAGCATAACAAAACGCTGCCAGAGCTTGAGCACGATGCCTTACACGAAGTGGTAAAAACCTGGAAAGACAACTACACAGAACTTGCACAGCACTATGAATGTGTTCAGGTATTTGAAAATAAAGGCGAGATAATGGGTTGCTCGCAACCTCACCCCCATGGCCAAGTATGGGCTCACTCGCACTTATCAACCGAAATAGAAGCCGAAGATACCCAGCAGCTTGCCTATTTTAAAAAGCATGGCAGCGCAATGCTTGCCGATTACGTGCAAAAAGAACAAGCAGATAAAACCCGCGTCGTATTTGAAAACGAGCACTGGCTTGTTGTGGTGCCATTTTGGGCAGCATGGCCGTTTGAAACACTGCTCGTAACTAAAGATAACATTCAAAACTTTAGCCAGCTAAACGATGCGCAAACAGACGCCCTAGCACAGGCACTAAAAGTATTAACGACTAAATACGACAACGTATTTAATTGTAGCTTCCCGTATTCTATGGGGTGGCACAATGCTCCCGCTAATCGAGGCTCAGATGAGCAACATTGGCGCTTACATGCTCACTTTTATCCGCCGCTACTTCGCTCTGCCACCGTGAAAAAACACATGGTTGGCTACGAAATGCTAGGCGAAAGCCAGCGCGATTTAAGCGCAGAAACAGCTGCCTCTATTTTACAAGCAGCCAGTACCACACACTATAAAAAAACAGCAGGACACACAGATGACGCTTAACGATTTTCAACAACACTTTTTATCACTGTACGGTGCGCCTGCTCAAGGTATTGCTGCTGCACCTGGGCGTGTAAACCTCATTGGCGAATTTACCGATTACAACGACGGCTTTGTATTTCCGTGCTCGTTAGAGTTTCGTACTCAAGTTATGTTTAAACAGCGCGACGACAACATAATTACCGTGCATTCGTTAAATTACCCAGGCGAAAAAGACAGCTTTAGTGTTGATGAAGACATTAGCGAAGGACAATCGCAATGGGGCAACTATATTCGTGCCGTGGCATTTGTATTAAAGCGTGCAGGCCACACTTTACGTGGCGCCGATTTACTGATTGACAGTAACTTACCACAAGGCAGTGGTTTATCGTCATCAGCCGCATTAGAAGTAGCCATTGGTGGTATGTTTAACCATATTGCACAACTTGGTTTAAGCGAAGAAAAAATTGCATTACTAGGCCAAGAGGCCGAAAACGACTTTATGCATTGCCAATCGGGCATTATGGATCAGCTTATTTCGGCAAAAGGCGAAAACGGTCATGCGCTTTTAATTGACTGTGAAAACCTAGCCACTGAGTCTGTAAAAGTACCGGATGATTTAAACATTGTTATTGTTAACTCAAACTACCCACGTAAGTTAGTAGATAGCGAATACAACCAACGTCGTGTTGACTGTGAGCAAGCAGCTGCAAAAATGAACGTAGCCACGCTTCGTAAAGCAACCATGGCTACGCTTGAAGCAACAAAAGACGCATTAAGCGAAAACGAATACAAGCGTGCACACCACGTAATTAGCGAAAATGAGCGTGTAATTGCAGCAACTAAAGCGCTGCAAAATAACGACATTGATACGCTGCGCGAGCTAATGGCGGCATCGCACCAATCGCTTAAACATTACTTTGAAGTAACCGTGCCAGCGACCGACGGCCTAGTCGAAATTTGTAAAGAAGCCATGGGCGAGCGCGGCGCAGTACGTATGACCGGCGGCGGCTTTGGCGGTGCGATTGTATGTTTATGCCGTGATGCAGAAGTCCCTCTTATTAAAGCAGCAGTTGAACAGCACTACTTTGAACGCTTTAACTTAAATGCCGACATTTACGTATGTTCAGCAGGTTCAGGATTACAAATTACGTCTTTTTAAACATCATTAAGGAATAAACATGGCAAAGGTTAACTGGGGTATTATTGGGTGTGGCAATATTGCTCACACCTTTGCTAAAAGCATTACGCATTGCGCTAATGCACAGCTTATTGGCGCTGCATCGACCAGCGAGCAGCGCGCAAATGAATTTGCCACACACTATTGCATTAAAGGCTATGAGAGCTACCAAGCTCTTATGCAATGCCCACACATTGACGCCATTTATATTGCCAATACCCACGAGCAACACTTTAAAACCATTGCGCAATGTTTAATGCACAATAAGCATGTACTCAGCGAAAAACCCATTACGGTTAATGCACAGCAACTCACTACCCTTAGCCAGTTAGCCGAGCACCAAAACTGCTTTTTAATGGAAGGTGTATGGATGCGCTTTTTACCTGCCATAGTAAAACTGCAGCAGCTATTAAGCGAGGGCGTAATAGGCAAAGTACACAGTGTGAATGCCAACTTTAGCTTAGCGGGCAACTTTGCTGACTCGCACCGCTTAATGAACCCAGCGACCGCAGGTGGCGCATTGCTTGATTTAGGTATTTACCCTATATCAATTGCCGATGTGGTATTTAATAAAGCCCCTGAGCAAATTAAATCATTAGTACATAAAAGCTCGACCGGCGTAGATGAGCGAAACGTGACCCTTATAAATTACGGCCAAGGGCAATTTGCGCAGCTTAGTAGCGCATTACAACAAAGTGGCCCTACCGAAGCATGTGTTTTAGGGGAGCACGGATATATTCGCATTGCTGACTTTGTCGGTGCACAGTCGTTAGAGCTTCATTTAAACGCACAACAAGTGCAGCATTTTGACTTTAGCTTTAATGACGATGAAAACTTTAAATTTGAAATTGCTCACGTTAGCGAATGTATTTTACAACAACAAACACAAAGCAATGTATTACCACTGAGTACCAGCCTGCGGGTAATGCACATAATGGATACGCTTCGTGCGCAGTGGCAGCTTAAATACAGTGCTAGCGTTGAAACCCATGAGCTAGATTAATAATAAAAAATACACACAACAAGGATACACAATGACAAGCACACACACTTTAAAGGCGCTTTCAAAAGCCTTACTGCTAGCGACTGGCTGCTTAACAGCAAGTACTGTTTTTGCAGCTCAAAAAACGCCTGAGCAACTCTACCCATCTTTAACCAGCGAAGTACTTCCTGAGCTTGCTGCAAAAGGGAATTACAGCGTTGGCGTAAAAACGCTTGATTTAGTAAATCCCGCACAGTTTGACCCTGCAACCCAAACTCAAAAAGATCGCCCCTTAAAGGTAGAAGTGTGGTACCCGGCAGCAAACAGTGCAAACGCCCCCTTGACCAGCTACAGCGACATAACCCGTACAGGTAAAGGGTTTACCTTACAAGCTGATGCCATGCGCGATGTAGCTATAAATAACAAAGAGCACTATCCCGTTATTGTGCTCTCGCACGGGTATACCGGCTATCGTACAATTATGTATTACCTGGGCGAACATTTAGCATCGCACGGATACATTGTGGCAGCCATAGATCATACCGACTCAACCAATGCCGATGTTGATTTTAAAAATGCGCCGTTTTCGGGCTTTTTTAGTACCCTTATTAACCGCTCACGCGATCAGCAATTTGTACTTAACTACTTTAACGAACAAAATAACTTTGCCAGCAAGCAAGTAGATAACAAAAACGCAGGCGTAATTGGTTACTCTATGGGTGGTTTTGGCGCAGTTAATACGATTGGTGGCTGTTATGATTTTAACGAGCAAACTACCGCCATGTTTACCGGTATAAAAGACCCTGCACAAATTAAGCAAGTGCAGCAATTACTCAATAGCTGTGCTGGTGGGCAATATAAAAACCCGCAAGTAGATACACGCATAAAAGCTATGGTGGCCTTTGCGCCTTGGGGCGGGCAACATAACTTATTTAATGCCAGTGCTATGCAAAACATAAAAGTGCCTTCGCTTTATGTAGCGGGCAGCTTAGACGATATATCCGGTTATGAAGGTATTAAGCACCTTTATAACCAAACGGGCAGCAAAGATAAGTACATGCTTACCTACAAAAACGCCCGCCATAATATTGCGCCGCACCCTGCACCTGCTATTGCACAAAGTAGTAGCGAACTAGATATTGGCCATTACTACGAGCCATCGTGGTCAATGCGCACCCTAAACGAGACCAACAAACACTTTGTACTTGCTATGATGGATTGCCATGTAAAAGGCATTGCAAGCCAATGTGAATACCTAGACTTACCACAAAACGGCGACCAAGCTATTGTTGATGGTAAGCCACTGCCACAATGGCACGGGTTTGATAATCGTTTTTCTACAGGTATGGATTGGCAACAAGCTAAACCACACACCAAGTAATATTAAGCTTTAAGCGGCTATTTTTATAAATAGCCGCACTCGCACTTAAAATAATGCTGCTATAAACACCTGTTATTTAAAAGAGTTAGCAAATAAAAACAGTATGTTTGTTTTTTAAACGGCTATTTTAAGAAAAAATCGTTGCCATTAATCTTAGTTAAAGGCAATCTAGTCATATATAAGATAAGATAAATAACACAAATATCATGTCCAAATACATACTCTCAATTGATCAAGGAACCACAAGCTCTCGGGCCATCTTGTTTACAAAAGATGCAGACGTTTTTGGTACAGCACAGCAAGAATTTTCGCAGCATTTTCCGCAAAATGGCTGGGTAGAACACGACCCTAACGATATTTGGCAAACCGTGCTAAGTACCAGCCGTAAAGTGCTAGCCGATAAAAACGTAAAGCCTGAAGAAATTATTGCCATTGGTATCACCAACCAACGTGAAACCACCTTAGTGTGGAACAAAAAAACCGGCAAACCAATTTATAACGCCATTGTGTGGCAAGACCGCCGCACCAGCGATTACTGCGAAAGCCTAAGCACTGACGAGCTTTGCCAAACCATAAGTGATAAAACCGGCTTACTGCTAGACCCGTATTTTTCGGCTACTAAAGTACGCTGGATTTTAGACAACGTAGAAGGTGCACGCGAACAAGCCCTTGCAGGTGAACTGGCTTTTGGCACCGTTGACACCTATTTACTTTGGCACCTAACGGGTGGCAAAGAGCACCGTACCGATGCAACTAACGCATCTCGCACTATGTTATTTAATATCCATACTCAGCAATGGGATCAAGAGTTACTCGATTTATTCGAAATTCCTGAATCTATGCTGCCGCAAGTCATGGACTCAGCCGACGAATTTGGCTCAACCAGCGACGATATTTTTGGCGCGCCAATACGTGTATGTGGTATTGCCGGCGACCAACAAGCAGCCCTTGTGGGCCACGCATGTTTTGAACAAGGCATGGCGAAAAGCACCTATGGTACGGGCTGTTTTTTAATGCTTAATACCGGCGAAAAAGCGCTTACCTCTGAAAACCGCTTACTGACTACGGTTGCTTATAGATTAAATGGCAAGCCAACTTACGCCATTGAAGGCAGTATTTTTATGGCAGGCGCCACTATGCAGTGGATTGTTGAAGGCTTAAAACTATTGAGCCATGCCGGCGAGAGCGAATCGTTAGTAAAAGATGTACCGCTCGATCATGGGGTATTTTTAGTGCCTTCGTTTACAGGTTTAGGTGCGCCCTATTGGGACCCAAATGCACGGGGCGCTATTTTAGGTTTAACGCGCGACTCAGGCATTAGCACCATTGTTGCTGCGGCGTTGCAATCGGTTGGATATCAAACCAAAGACTTACAAAAAGCAATGGAGCGTGATGGCCTACGCCCAAGCGTGTTAAGGGTTGATGGCGGTATGGTTAAAAATAACTGGGTACTTGCCTTTTTATCAAACATTTTAGGCGCAACCGTAGAGCGCCCAACAGTGACCGAAACCACCTCTTTAGGCGTAGCATACTTAGCAGGCCTACAAACCGGTGTGTATGAGTCAACGGAGCAATTAGCAAAAATGTGGACCTGTGACCGTCGCTTTGAGCCAGTAATGAGCGCTGACGAGCGTAATGATTTATACGCAAAATGGCAGCACTGTGTAGCGCAAGTGCGTTTATCTAGTGACGATTGCCAACAGCAGTAAAAACTAGCCGCTAATTAAGTTGGCGGCTTATCAAACATAAACAAAGTCAGCTAAATAGCGCGTTGTACGCTGTATGTTTTAAAAAGATCAGGATTAAAAATTAACACACAAAAAGCGCGGTTATCTATTGTCAAATAAGAACCGCCGCTTTATGATGTTATATGTCTTATTTATATTACAAATAAAAAGGTTAGCTCGGTGGAATTAGCAGATAACGAATACGACTTACTTGTCGTCGGTGGCGGTGTAAACGGCACTGGAATAGCAGCTGATGCAGCAGGCAGAGGATTAAAGGTGCTTTTGTGCGAACAATCAGACCTTGCCAGTGCAACGTCTTCAAATAGTTCTAAGCTGATCCACGGCGGTTTACGCTACCTTGAACATTACGAATTTAGATTAGTAAAAGAAGCACTTGCAGAGCGTGAAGTGCTGCTTAAAAATGCCCCGCACATTATGTGGCCGCTCACCTTTAGGCTACCGCACAAATCGCACCTACGCCCAGCGTGGATGATTCGCATTGGCTTATTTATGTACGACAACCTAGCCAAGCGCGAAACACTTGCTGGTTCGCGTGGCATTAAATTTGGTGAAAACAGCGTATTAGAACCTTCAATTACAAAAGGGTTCGAATACTCAGATGGCTGGGTTGATGATTCACGTTTGGTGATTTTAAACGCCCTAGCCGCTCAAGATAAAGGCGCGACCATTGCTACGCAAACCAAATGTGTCAGTGCAAAACGCATTGATAACCAATGGCAGGTAACGCTTGAGCAACAGCAAACTAAGTCGCAACAGACGATTAAAGCCAAAGGCATTGTAAATGCCGCAGGTCCGTGGGTTGCTAAACTATTTGACGAAGCCCTGATAGAAAAGTCACCTCAAAATATTCGCCTTGTAAAAGGCAGCCACATTGTAGTGCCGCGAATTCACGATGAAAAACAGGCATATATTTTACAAAATAAAGATCAGCGTATTGTGTTTGTTATACCGTTTGAAGATGATTACTCACTGGTAGGCACCACCGATGTTGAACACAAAGGCGCAGCGCAAGATGTGAAAATCAGCGATAAAGAAATCGATTACTTAATTAATATTACTAACAGCTACTTTAAAAACCACATTAAGCGCGAAGACATAGTACATACCTTTTCGGGTGTGCGCCCACTGCTTGATGACGAGTCAGTTAATGCACAAAAAGTAACGCGTGATTACAAGTTAGAGCTATCAAGCGAAGGCAAACACACACCACTTTTAAGTGTGTTTGGTGGCAAAATTACCACCTACCGTAAACTTGCCGAAGCTGCGGTGAATAAACTTGAAGAATTTTACCCGCAAATGAGTGCAGCCTGGACCAAACACAGCGCCTTACCTGGTGGCGATTTTAGCTCGGTAGAAGCGCTGACCAATGAGCTTAAAGCAGCTTATAGTTGGTTACCAGAGATCACTCTTAAACGCTTTGTACGTACCTACGGGACTCGTGCAAAATTAATTTTAGGCAATGCAACCCAGCTAAATGATTTAGGCCAAGACTTTGGCCATGGCTTATTTGCAGCAGAAGTCGATTACTTACTAAACGAAGAATGGGCGGGCAACGCTTACAATATTTTATGGCGCAGAAGTAAACTAGGCCTGCGTTTTAATGACGCGCAAGTGGCCACGCTTAATCATTATATTGCGCAAAGCCAAGGGGCTAAAACAGCCTGACAGCAGACTACAGCCAATTTCCCCCTTACTTAATTTAAGAACTAGCCCACAATAATTGTACATTCAATATTGGGGGCTTTTTTATATTTACTTGGTTTTATTACTATTAAATAAATAGTTAAAACCACTTAACGTAGCCTCTTTCACGTCAAACTCTAAACACTGCACACCAATGCAATTTAACGCATGGGTAAAACAGGTATTTAGTTGCTCTGTGCCAATAACCACCACTTTAGAGTTATTCACTAATTGCCATTCGCTAGCATGGCGTGCTGCGCGTACATCACTACCTATTAACACGCCCGACAAATACGCCTTGGCTTGCACTGGTGTTAACTCTTTTGAAAGCTGGCGCGTACGGACACTAAAAATACCGTGCGCCAAATTACCGCTGTCACTGCCTAGGGTAAGTTCACAACCTTGCTCAAAGGCATGCCAATCAAACTCCCCTGCCTCACAATCGTTAGGAATAAGTACACTTTGATGGCATAGCAAGTCGTATAATTCGCCCGTCATTGCGGTTTTAAAACAGATAATATGGCCACCTTTTAACAGCACCCATTTAGTATGGGTACCGGGTAAACAAATGAGTACCTCACCGTGCTGATAGGTCGGATTTTGTTTTAAAAACCCTAAAATTTGCAGTTCTTCGCCGCGCATTACATCAAATAAATTGTTTTTTAATGTACACTTTGTGCCAGGCAAGGCACTGACTTTATTACCTGCACAATCAAAGTTAATTGCGCCACTGAGTAGGCTTTCGGGGTTTATAGGGCACGCCAAATAAGGGGTCTCTTTCCAGCCAATACTTGAGGTGATTTGCCCAGCCATATAAATAGGTAAAACGCCGTATTCACTGGTCCATGGTGCAACGACACCAATTAAAGTGTGTTCAAAATTTTGTTTATCTCTAATCACACCTGGGCCGTCGCGCTGAGCAATTAGCGTTAATTGCCCTGTGGTATTTACGCTGCATAAATAAGCGCGTAAATGACTCGTGCCCCAATCTACGGCTATAAAAAGGTTTAAGTGCTGCAACTTAGAGCCTCCCACCGTCAATTTTAATGCCTTGACCTGTGATCATACTGCTTTCGTCGGCAGCTAAAAAAAGTGCCAAGTTAGCCACATCTTCAGGGGTTACTAACTTTTTAAGTGCCATGGCTTCCATCCACTTCACTTGCTCTTCTTTAGTAAACCAACTGGCTAATTGGCGGTCGGTGGCAACCCAACCCGGCAAGATAGCATTTACTCTTATGCCAAACTCACCATAATCGCGAGCAAGTGCCTTAGTCATGCCGATTAAGCCAGCCTTTGCTGTAACATAACCCGCCATTTGCGGCTGCCCCATAATGGCATTAATAGAGCTAAAATTAATAATACTCCCCGCGCCTTCGCTTTTCATAAAAGACATAGCAACTTGCGAGGCAAAAAACGCCGGATTTAAGTTAATTTGTAGGCATTGGTCCCAATCTTGGACAGTAACATCTTCACTGGCTTGGCGGCGGTCGTTCGCTACATTGTTTACCAGAACATTGATAGCCCCTAGTTCAGCGCATGCATCTACCAAAGATTGCTGCAAAGCATTTGAGTCGGTAACATCAACCTGTCTAAACCATAATTTAGCGTTAGGCAATGAGGCAATAAGAGATTGAGCAGCGTCGTTATTAATATCTATAAAGGCTATTTTGGCAGACTGAGCGGCAAATGCTTTTACCATTGCTCGGCCAATGCCTGAAGCCCCCCCAGTAATAAAAACAACTTTGCCAGAAATACTGGGGTACTGAGCGTGATTATTCAAATGCGTTTCTCCATAATACAAACTGCTTCTCTTAGTACTTATAATTATTTGCTAAAGAGATTACTATTACAGCTGTGTTAAAATACTTGCCTTTAGCAAAGTTTATAACATATCCTTTCGTACATTAATATGATATATGATATATAATAAAGCAATAACTCACTCGGATACCGCTCAATGAAAAGCCAACCTCGTCAAAACTTAACACAACAATTAACCCATGATTTGGGCTTTGCAATTGTGCGTGGCGTATACCCAGTTAACGAAGGCCTGCCCTCAGAAGCTGACCTATGCGTAAAATACGATGTGAGTCGCAGTGCCACGCGCGAAGCCGTCAAAATGCTCTCTGCTAAGGGCTTAATATCTTCTCGTCCTAAACAAGGTATTCGCGTACTGCCAGAGAGCAGCTGGAATATGTTTGACACCGACGTATTGCGCTGGATTTTAAGCAGTAAACCGTCACTTTCTTTATTAAAAGAGTTTACACAAGTACGTGTAGCACTTGAGCCACAAGCTGCCGCCTTAGCTGCTGAAAATGCCAGCGCCGAACAACTTGCTGAAATAGACAACGCACTTGCCCGTATGGCCGATGCAGATCAAGGATTAGATGACCCATTAGAGGCAGATATTGCTTTTCATACTAGTATTTTAGTGGCCAGTAATAACCGTTTCTTTGTGCAGTTAACAGAATTTATTAGCACCGCGCTGCGCGTAAGTATTCGCTATACCAATCATATTAAAGGTGTGCCAGGGGCAGACGTTGCAAAGCACGCTGACATTTTAGATACGATTAAATCGCGTAACCCGCAGCGCGCTAAACAAGCAGTAGAAACCATTTTAGAAGAAGCGCTTGAGCTGATTGAGTCTAAACTCGATTAATAATTTTTCGAGCAATTAAAAAGGGAGCTAATGAGCTCCCTTTTTACTGCTTGCTATACTTTAGTAAGCTCAAAAATAAGTGATGTTTGCGGGAATGAAATTGGCATTTGTAGGCCAAATTCCATCAACGCTTCACCGGTAAATGTTTTTCCGTTAACAGCCGCAATAGATGAAGGACGGTATTCTTCAAATTTAACAGGCCACACTAAATTAAGTGTGTACTGTGTATCGGCATCTAAACCAACAAAACGAAGCTTGTTAGGTGCAGTACGCGGTGTTTCGCGTACACTATTATACGCAAATAACGCTTTTGATTTTTGCGCGTCGATTAAACCAAAGTTAATTGATAAATCGTCGCTATCTAGGCGATACAAATCGGCAGCATGAATAAAGTCACGGTGCTCTTTGTGTAGCGCAATCGCTGCTTTAAGCGCATTGCATTCGTGTTCGGTCAGTTCCCGCGGGTCCATTTCAATGCCCATGTGGCCAAACAGTGATACCGCAGCACGCATTTCAATACTGACATTACGCCCTGTGATATGACAATCACGCGGTCCTACGTGTGCACCCATAACCGACGATGGAAAGAAGAAAGAACAACCACGTTGAATTTCAAGACGGTCAAGTGCATCGTTAGAATCTGACGTCCATACACGGTCTGTGTGTGCAAGCACGCCGTAATCTACACGGGCACCGCCTGATGAGCAGCTTTCAATTTCAAGGCCTGGGTGCGCCGCTTTAATGCGGTCAATTAAACGATACAGTGCCAGTGTTTGCTGATGCACTGCAGGCTTGCCTGAGAAGTTACCCGCGTGGTTAATATCGCGGTTCATATCCCATTTAATGTACTTAATTGTTGGGTATTCAACTAAAATGTCATCAATCGCTTTGTATAGGTATTCAACAACCTCTGTACGCGTTAAATCAAGCACCAGCTGGTTTCTAAAGCTAAGTTGTTCGTTATTTTCTGAGCCTAATACCCAATCAGGATGAGCGCGGTATAAGTCACTGTCAGGGTTTACCATTTCAGGTTCAAACCAAATACCAAACTCCATGCCTAAACTGTTTACATGATCAATCACTGGCGATAGGCCGTCTGGATAAATTTCGTAATCTACTGTCCAATCACCTAAGCCTGCATAATCACCACGGCGGCCTTTAAACCAACCGTCGTCTAGTACAAAACGCTCCACACCTAATGGCGCTACTTTATCGGCTAATTGCTTTAGCGTGTCTACATCGTGGTCAAAGTAAATGCCTTCCCATGTGTTGTAATGCACTGGGCGTGTTTTTTCGCGCTGTGCTTGGCTAAGTAAGTTAGCTTTAACAAAACGATGAAAATTACGCGACAGTGCACTAAAGCCGTCGCTCGAAAACGAGCCATAAATACTTGGGCTTTGATACGTTTGGCCTTTGGCAAGGGTAAGCTCGCCAGGTAATAATAACTCACCCATTTGCACATAGCGGCGCCCTTCAGGTAGTAGCTCAGCGCGCAGCTTGTTATTACCGCTCCAACCTAGATGAAAGCCATAACATTCGCCCTGCTGCTCACCTGCACCTTCAGTGTGTACTAATAAACCAGGGAATACATCGTGCGAGGTTTTACCTTTACGGTTTTCGCGTACAAAGCTGCCGAGCACTAAATCAACCGATTGACGTTGGAATTCGTTTGACCAACGTCCTTCAAAGCTTACTAGCTTGTTCATGCTATCGGGTAATTGGAACGTGGGTGCGGCGCAAAAATTAACGCTTAGCGGTGCCTCATTTAAATTAGTTAAAACCGTATGCGCACTTAGCACATCGGTGTGGCTATCAAGCGTAATGCTGTGCACAACTTCAATACCGCGAAGCTCATCTACGCTTACAAATTCAAGGGTTGACTGTGAAGGCTGGCGAACTTCTTTAAGCTTTGGCCCAACTGACCAAGCAATAGTGTCGTTGCTCAACTCTAAACCAGGTGCACCAGTAAAACCTTCACCTAATAGCGGAGAAAGAGAAATAGGTGCTTCTTCAACCACGGCACATTTTACTTCCTGACGAGTCGCAAGCTGAGTTAGCATTGTTTCAGTTGTTTGCTCAGATAAACGCTTACCAAAATAAAGTAACGCTGGCGTTTTGCTCTGGCAGTCGAAAATAACGGTGCAGTTTGCGCTGTCTAATCGAAAGAATGGTTTAATATCAGCCATGATTCTCCTGTCCTCTTTAATGAAGATGAGTTTAATACGCGAGTACATTATATGTGTGCTTACTCGCCGCTTACTGCATCAAATTGCAGTCAGTGATTTTAAAATAATAGTATATATCATACAAATTACTTTTAGATAGTGTTTACGGTGTAATTTAGCCAATATTATTACTGGCTGTACCAGTCATTAACTTAAACAGCGGTTAAAAAATTTAATAACACCTTCAGCAATATTTATTTAGCAGACTTTCAGCCAGAGCAATTCTGTAATATCTCTGCGTAGTTAGCGCTCAAAGTCGCAACGAGTGATAGGTGGATTTTCTACGTGTAGTGTAGGTTAATTTAATAAATAAAAATCGGCCTAAGTTACCTTAGGCCGATTTAGTAATGTGTTAACTGGCTAATAAAAAGTGACTTAACTTTTTATTGCTGGTTATTTTGGTGCGTGCACTGGTGGCGTATCTTCAATAGCAGGTGTTTTGCCTGCCCACTGTGCATTTAAACCAAATACCACTTTATTAACAGTTAGCGCAAAGGCTACACAAACAATAAGTGTAATTGGCATTAAGTGAATATAGTGTAGTTCCGTATGTAGCGGCGAGTTTTCAAATGTCAGCATGCCATACATAACAACACCTAAAATAACCGCGGCAATACCTGCACGCGCATCCACATTTTTAAACAATAAGCCCACAACAAAAATTGAGAATATAGGCATACTTAATAAGCCGTTTAACTGTTGTAGTAAGTTAATAATGCTGTCGGCTTGCTGGTAAATAGGCACAAGCACAAGCGTTAAACTAGTAAGTAACAACGTAACGTAGCCACTTAGCTTTACTACACTTGGTTCTTTATTAAAGTATGCTTCGTGAATATCACATACATATAATGCAGTTGCAGAGTTTAATAAGCTGTTATAAGTAGAAAGCACTGCTGCTGCCATTGCTGCAGCAAACACACCCGTTAACCATGCGGGCATTACGTCTCCTACAATTCGGCCATAAGCTGCATCGCCAATGTCGCCATACAGTTTGTACGAAATAATACCCGGTAGCACCACAATTGCCGGAACAATTAAAAAGCGAATACCCGCTGCTGCAAATATCCCTTTTTGCGCTTCTTTAACGTTTGGCGCAGCCATTGCACGCTGGGTAATGGTTTGGTTAGTTCCCCAGTAATACATTTGAATAAAGATCATACCGGTTAAAAGCGTAGGCCATGGGATTGGCGAGTCATCGTCACCAATAAGGGTTAAGCGCTCTTGTGGAATGTCGCTAAAGTCGTAATCAATCGCATTAAGCGCTAAAAATACAACCAGTATTGCCATACCTAGCACTAACAACCCATTATAAGTATCTGATACAGCAACCGCGCGTAAGCCTCCAAAAAATGCATAAATAGCGCCTACCAATGCAAATGCGGTCGCTATGTACATTAGCGGAATATCAACTTTAAACATGGTTTGCATAAATAGCGCACCAGAATATATAACCGCAGGCATGTAAATTAGTGCGTTACCTAAAAAGAATAAGCCACCAATAACAGCGCGAATATGCTTATTGTTGTAGCGTTTTTCTAACAGCTCCGTGGTGGTTGTACAGTTGTATTTGTAATAAACGGGAATAAATACTTTGGCTAAAATAATAAGCCCTAAAATAGCCGCTAATTCCCACCACACGAGCAAAGCCATTTGATTGCCATTCATGCCCACCAGCTGGTCGGTACTTAAATTTGTGAGTGTAATTGAACCTGCAACAAACATCCAAGTAAGGCCACCGCCCGCTAAAAAATACTCTTTTGTTTGATTATCACCACTATTACGGTTTTGGCCTCGGCACTTCCAATATGTAAGCCCACCAATTAAGGCGGTTACAAAGAAAAAAACCACCAACTGCAAAATGTTGTCTGACATGTGTGTGTCTCCAGCGCGTTAAACGCAATGTCTGCCTATGTGAACGTATTAGCCTATGAAGGCTAAATAATAAATTGCACCTTACAGTGCGTGAGCATCTCGACTTAGTTCTAACTTAATTTGCTTTAATGGCATAAGTTCAGGATGCTGGTTATGACGCTTTACTAACGCATTTAACTGAAACAACGAAATAAGCATGCTGTTAAGTACGCTTAGGTAACCTTGTTTGTGTAAATTGGCAATGGTATCGCTGTCTAAAGTTTGCAGTTTATCTTCATCAACAGTGCTCAAACCTTGAATAGTTTGCGCATCGCCTTGTCCAAACTGCAAAACAATATCTATGTTTTTGATAAGCCCTAAGCGGGCAATTTCTTGGGTAAATTGATACGTTTGGTAATCATTTTTTAAATCGTTTTCTAGTAGCTTTTGCTGCGCACTTAAATACAGGCTTGGGTTGCCTTTGGCATCAAATAGCGGCTCGCCTTGCTGCGTGTTAACGGCTGAGCTTTGCTCATCAATAGCAATAAAGTAATCACTGCTATTTGCCTCACGAGTGAGTAAATAAAGCGGCTGGGTTTGCATGCACACAGGCGTATAAAGCGCTTGCCATTGATTGTTACTCACAAATAAACTTTGCTGAGCACTAAAGCTGGTTAAGCCCGAGATAGTGTAGCTGCCGTTGTGTGCATTACGCGCTAAAAAAATAGGTAAATCGCAGGCAGCTTTTGCTACTTCGTTTGCACGTAGATTGACTAAATGCTGTGTTTTTGCGTATTCAACACCCGCATTAGGGTTAATTTTTATTGTTTGGTGTTGAGTATTTGATAGTTCACTAATTGCCATAGTTACACATCCTTAAACTGGGTTAGCCGCAAGCCACTGCTCAATATAAGCACGGTGAGGCGGCAACGTTTGCAACATCTGCTGTGTAAGCTGGCTGTTACGTTCAATTATTTGGTTTGCTTGCGCATCGTTTGAGTACAAATACGCTTGCTTAGTAAAGTCGGGCTTAAAGCCCATACCGTATAAAACATACTGGTAACTGGCGGCAGGAAATAGCTCTAATGCGCCATGAAAATCTTGAATAAGTGGCCCACGTGCGCCCCAAAGCAATAAGTCTTCTTGTAAGCTTTGCGGAATGCTTTGCGGTTGTACGTGCGCTTGCCAATAAGGCTCTGGACGCTTAGTTAGCATGTAATGTAGTTTTAAAAAGTCGATAATACGCTGCCAGCGATAATCCATTTGCTCATTAAAGCGCTTTGCAACTATTGGCATTACTTGGGTATCGGCTGGCATATGCTCTGCAACAAAGCGAGAGGAAATTTCAACCAACATAATGGCGGTTGCCTCAAGCGGCTCTACAAACCCTGCCGACATCCCCACTGCAACACAGTTTTTGTTCCAAAACTTTTCTCTGTAACCCGACTCAAAACTTATTTTTCGGGCGGTTAAGCCTTTAGCAGCACCACCTAAATAGTTACGTAAGTTTTGCTCGGCTTCTTCATCTGATAAGAACTTGCTTGAATATACATGCCCTACTCCCCGGCGATGCGTTAGGCCTATATCCCAAATCCACCCAGCATTTTGTGCGGTGGCAATGGTGTGACTGGCCAGTGACTCATCGCCTTCTTCGTAGGGGACTTGCATAGCTAGGGCGCTGTCGTTAAATAATACGTGGTCCATTTTTTTAAATGGCACGTTAAGGGCTTGGCCTAATAACAGCGATGAAAAACCCGTGCAGTCTATGTATAAATCGGCGTTTATGGTGCGGGTTTGATCTTTTAAGGTAAGGGTGTTTATAGCCCCGCTTTCATCAAGCTTTACCTGATCAACGGTGCCAATAATATGCTCAATGCCTAGTTTGCTCTTACAATGCTGCTTTAATAGCTCCGCAAAGGCACCGGCATCTAAATGATATGCATAATTACAATTAGCTTGATACTCGCCTTGCGCAATGCCTCTTGGAGCTAAGTTTGCTTCGCAAATATCGTGCTGAAAATTAGTTTGCTGGGCAAAGTTTTCAACATTATCTAAATAGGGGGCTAAATCTATACGGCCATAGCCTAGCGGTACCGTAAAGGGATGGTAGTAAAAATCGTTGTTGCCATGCGTCCAGTTTACAAATTTACCGCCTTGTTTAAAGGTGGCATTACAGGCTTTAAATACATCCACTTCTCGCAAACCAATTTTCTGAAGTGTGTTTTTCATCGTGGGCCAGGTACCTTCACCTACACCAATTGTTGGAATATCAGATGATTCTACCAACATCACTTTTAAGCCATCACCCTTATTACCTTGGTGATACGAAGCGATAATTGCAGCGCTCAGCCATCCTGCTGTGCCGCCACCAATTACGGCGATTGTTTTTATTGCTTTATTCATAACGGACTACTCTTTGAGTACTTTATTGATAACCGGTTAGACAACAAATGCCCTTTCGGGCATTTGTTTAAATTAGTCTCATTTTGTGCAAATTAGCTACTAACTTTATTAGTAACAGTACTTATAATGCACTGCAATGAAAACTAAGAGGCAATCGCTGCCTCTGCTATCAATTAAAACGTACCGCGAATACCAAACGCGTAACGTGAGCCATTATCTTCTACAGAGTAGATTTGATTAGCAAAACGGCCCGTTTGCACTAGCTCTTCTTCAGTAATGTTGATGCCTTCGGCAAAAATAGTGAAGTTTTCGTTGATATCGTAGCTTGCACTAATATCCCATTGACCGTACGTTTCTACGTTCACTGGTTCGCCGTTAAAGCCGTTATCAACTAAGCGTAAAAAGCCCTCACGGTTGTTAAATGCAACACGTGCCTGCCAGTTATCTTGCTCGTAAAACAGCACTAAGTTTTGTGAATCACCTAACCCTTCAAGCGCAAATGTTTGGCTTGTATCGCCATCAACACTAATATCGCTATCTACTACCGTGGCATTAGCAATAAAACCAAAGCCGTTTTCAAACATATGAGTTACACCGATTTCGTAACCCGTTACCGTTGCAGACTCGCCATTTTGCGGGCGACTTACTGTGTAAACTTCTGAGCTACCGTTAAGCTCGGCATCGGTTTGGTCAGTACAGGTTGTACACGCAAAATCAGGGCCTGTACGGTCAGTCATGTCGTATGTTTCGTCGCCGGTTAGGGTAACAATAAAGTCATCCACTTCTTTACTAAATACGGCAAAGCTAAATAAGTTAGCATCGTTGTAATACCACTCGTAAGAGATATCCCAGTTTTCAGACTGGAACGGCTTAAGAGCTGGATTACCACCACTTGCTGTTAAGTTTTGACGACGAGGCTCGTTAAACGTGGTCGCAGGTGATAACTGTGACATAGTAGGACGAGTAATACTGTCGTACGCTGCAAAGCGTAAAATCATGTTGTCTTGCAGTTCAAGCTTAACGTTAAACGACGGAAGTAAGTTTGAGTAACTTGTCCCTTCTTTAATGTCTGTTGCTGGGCCAAATACGTTTTGGAATAAAGTGGCATCAGAGGTAGGAATAACATCACTGATAAAACTTTGTACAGCAGCTACTTCAATATCTGTTTCTGAGTAACGTGCACCCATGTTAACTGTTACTGGCATATCAGCTAGGTCAAAACCAATGGTAAAGTCCATGTAAAGGCTAGTGATATCTTCGTTAATTGTGTAACGGTTATTTTGTAGTGTTGGCTCAACAGGGAAACCTTGATCAGCTAGGTAATCAAGCATTTTGTCGCCGTCGTAGCTATAAAATGTATCGATTAAACCTGGGAAGTAGTTACTTGCTGAATACGCTTCAAAATCAATTTCATCAAGTGGTGCTTGCGTGCCGTAACCACAAAATTGACATTGGCTACCAAAAATTTGGAAGCTTGATTTTTCACGTTCTTGACGATATGCACCAAAGTTAATGCGATCAACTGGGCCTTTATCTGGTACGTATTCAAAATCGGCTTTAATTTCGGTAATTTCATCTTCATCAGTAAACTGGTTACCAATTTCGTTGTAGTGAAGACGCGCAAGGCTTGCATCTGGCAGCGAGCCATTTTCAAAGCCATCATGCTGTACGGTAGGAACGCTACCAGTGCCATCAAAGCTGTAGCTGTTAATAATACCCACTACGTTAAAGCGGTCGTTACCTGCACGGTCGTTTTCAGCTGTTGAGCGAGACACGTCAAATTTTGCTTTTAATGACTCGTTTACTTGCCAGTCAACGTTAACGCCAAACGCTTTGTTAGTTACATCACGCGAGTTACGTGTGTGCGATACAAAGTCGGTTGCTGGGTTGCCACTGGCGTTACCTAAACCTACTTCTTGCGTAAAGGTAAGCAAGGTGCCCGTTTCTGGGTCGATTGTTGCGCTACCTACGCGGTCTGGTTCAAACCAAGACGCTAAATCGCGCACTGATGAGTCCACTTCAAATTTTGAAATTAAACCATCTACGGTAATAGTAATATCGTCAGACGGTGCATATTGTAATACTAAGCTTGCATTGGTACGTTCGCGGTCTTGCTCATCTACAACTTGGTCCCAGTTACGTGGGATGTATGCATTGTCGTATAACACGCCATCTTGTGGGTTTGAAATTGTTTGTCCACCGCGCCAACCCGCCGTTAAAATTTGGTTGTTTTGCAGCTTACGTTGTTGGTTAGTGATGGCAAAAAGCACACCAAGCTTGTCGTCGTTAAACGTATTACTTACTAAAAATGAAGCCGATGGCGATACTTCTTCAGAAAGGCTTTCGTACATACCTTTTACTGAACCAATTACGTGTAAGCCACCAAAATCGAATGGACGGGCTGTGGTTACGTTAACCGTACCCCCAATGCCACCTTCTTGAAGCGTTGCACTGTTACTTTTATAAATATCTGCACCGGTGATTTGATCTGCTGCTAATACATCAAAGTTAAATTCACGACCCGCGCTGTCTGTTGCAATTTGACGACCATTTACAAGGACCGTATTAAATTGTGGACCAAAACCACGAATGGTTACTGCTTGCCCTTCACCACCACTACGGTCAATGGCTACACCTGTGATACGTTGCAAAGACTCTGCGACGTTTAAATCAGGAAATTTACCAAGATCTTCTGCTTTAATCCCATCGGTTACAACATTAGATGCTTTTTTATCTAACATTGATGAACGTAAGCTGCTGCGAATACCCGTTACTGCGATAACCTCAACATCTTTATCTACTGTCGGTGTGTCGCCTTCAGCGCCTTGAGCTGCAACGTTACCGCTTGCCAATATGCCTGTAATAGCAATACTGAGTGCGGTTTTCTTGTTGAACGATAACTTATTGTTAATTATCATTTTTTAAAAACTCCTGATTGTGTGTAGTCATTTTGTTGTTGTGCGGTGTGTATAGCTTCAAATACTATTTATAATATAAATACTTTAAATTGAGCAAAAGTGCAACCTTTTCCTTAATTATGGCTATCTTTTTGTTACGTGTATTTTTCTTTTTGTTTTCTTTAATTTAACAGTGGAATTAGTACGTTATTGTGTAAATGAAAAAATTATTTGCTGAGAATATTCTTCATCCGGCAATAAATTAGCTTTAGGGAAATCGCTTCTGTTTGCTGCATTAGGCCAGTTTTGTGCCTCTAAGCATACGGCCTGGCGGGCTTTAAACGGGGAGCCTACAAAATTTGCTGTATAAAGCTGCATACCAGGTTGGGTACTTTTAAGGGTTAAATTAACACCCGTGTGTGGCGAGGTTAATATAGCCATAGTTTTTAAGCGGCTGTCATCACTAAAAATATAGCAATGATCAAAGCCACTGCCGGCATTAAGTTGCGCATGCTGTGCACTCAATGCATCGCCAATGCGCTTAGGGTTGGTAAAATCAAAACAACTGCCCGAACCATCTTCATGATGGGCAAGCGGTATGCTATTACTATCGATAGGTAAATAGGTTGCGGTATTTATTTGCAGCAGGTGATCGTTAATGCTCTCGCTGCCTTCAAGATTAAAATAGCAGTGGTTGGTAAAGTTAACGAGGGTTTCTTTATCGGTTTTGGCTTTATAAGAAAGTATAAGCTCACCGTTACAAGCGGTTATGGTTTGCCAAACGTGTAATTGACCAGGAAAGCCTTCTTCACCATCTGCCGAGCAATAATAAAGCTCCACTTCATTACTGTTTTGTTTAGTGACTTGCCACAGTACTTTATTAAAGCCTTTTTCGCCGCCATGTAAGCTATTTGGGCCATTATTTGCTTTAAGTTGATACTCTGTGCCTGATAATACAAAATGTGCGTTTTCAATACGATTTGCGTAGCGCCCGACTGTTGCACCTAAATAAAATGGGTTTTCTAAATAATACTGTGGGTCGCTCACTGCGAGCGTCATCTCTTGGTTATTAAACTTTATGCTTTTGATAATAGCGCCAAATGGCAATATTTCTGCAGTTAAGCTTTTACCATCGCTAAGCGTTATCACCTCTAACGGTTTATTGCTAGTTGTAGATGCCACATTCATTCTCCATAAACTACCTGCTCAACAGTACCTGTTATAGCGGTGCAACAATATATAATATAAATAGTATATAAGTGAGGAGCGTAACTCAATCAAATTACGTTAAAAAAACAGCTATAAAAATTTACAGCTGTCGCTTGTGGTTTACATAACCGCTCCTCGTTGCGTGGAGTACATACACCTAGTTAAATTAGGTGCTCGTTAAGTGCTACGACTTCTGCCTCACTTAAATTTTGCTTAGCTTTGTTTTTAAAGTTATAACGCACTAATACCGTTTTACCCACAACACAGCATTTACCTTGCTGCCACGCCTCTTGCTTAATGGTAAAAGAGCTATTTCCTATATGCTCTACAGAGGTTTTGACAGTGACTTCGTGGCCATAAAATAACTCCCCTACAAACGATGCTTCTATTTTAGCGATGATCAGTTTCCAGTCGTGTGGGTTTAGATCGGGAGTAAAAAATTTAAAAATAGGGACACGTGCGGCTTCAAACCATACTGGTAGTACGGTATTGTTAATGTGTCCGAGTGCATCTGTTTCGCTAAAGCGCGGCATCACTTTTTCAATAAACATAAAAATCCAAATAATAACTAAATAAAAAGGTAAATCATGACGGACTTTATCCACGTTATTGATAACGCGTTAAGCGATGATTTTTGCGATAGTTTTATTACCACATTCTCTAACAGCCCGCATGTAAAACAAGGTGTAACTTCTGGTGGTGTGGACTTAAAAAAGAAAGACAGCCACGACCTACAACTAAACGCTTACCTAGAATACGCACAACAATTAAAGCATATTCAGCAAACCACTGCACAGCATGTTTTTAACTATGTAGAAGCCCACTTTTTTATGTTAATTGGCGCATTTGGCTTAAAAGTTTACCACCCAAAAACGGGGGATGTGGTGGATTTAACACAGGATAACTTTGACGAAGTGGGCAAACCCCAACTCTCTGTTCTGGTACAGCAAATATTTAGACTTGGGAACATTCAGGCGCAAAAGTACGAAATAAATAAAGGCGGCTACCCTTACTGGCATAGTGAAGTGTATCCACAACTACAACATAATGAAGCGCTGCACCGTGTATTATTATTTATGTTTTATTTAAACGATGTAGAGGAAGGTGGCGAAACAGAGTTTTATTATCAAAAACGTAAAATTGCGCCTAAAAAAGGCACACTGGTCATTGCCCCTGGCTACTTTACGCACACCCATCGAGGTAATAAGCCGGTTTCGAACGATAAATATATATTAACGTCATGGGTGCTATTTAATCGTGCAGAGCACATATACGGTACACCTAAGAGCTAGCTCCTAAGTAATCAACCAATAAAAAAGCCATAAGGTTTTTACTTATGGCTTTTAAAATACTTGCTGGATAAGGCTTTAGCCCAATAACTCATCAAATAAATCAAATAACTTATCTAGCTCTTCGGTAGTGTTATAATGCATACAACCAATGCGCACTACACCGCCTTTATCAAGCACACCTAATTGCTTACATAAGCCTTGTGCATAAAAGTTACCATCCCACACACAAATATGCTGTTTGCCTAAAAACTCAGACACCTCACGCGGCTCTAACCCTTCAAAGGTTAAAGCAAATGTAGGCGTACGTTCGTTTAAGCGCTCAAGGTCATCAATGCCAAATAGCTTAATACGCGGGTAATTTACTAAACGCGTTAAAAAGTACTCACTCAGCGCCATTTCGTGCTGCTTTGTTTTAGCAAAAGCCACTGTTAACTTTTCACGGCGTGTGTGGCTGTCGTCAAGTTCACTAATTGCAGCAATGTAATCAACAGCGGCAATAAAACCAGCTAACGCTTCAAAGCTTTGCGTGCCTGTTTCCCATCTGCCTGGTGCTACATCTTTAGCTGGTTCTACTTTGTAAGGCGTAAAACCTTCAAGATGCTGTGTTTTACCGTACACCATGCCTAAGTGAGGGCCAAAAAACTTATACGCTGAACAGGCCAAAAAGTCGCAATCTAGGGCCTGCACGTCAACAAGCTCATGCGGTGCATGATGCACGGCATCAACGTACACTAATGCGCCTACAGCATGAGCAAGCTCTATAATACGTTTTATATCGTTAATAGAACCTGTGGTATTTGAAGCATAAGTAACAGCCACTAGTTTAGTATTTCTGTTTAATAAGCTTGCAAACTGCGCCATATCTAAGCTGCAATCAGCCTCGTTAATTAAAGCTGTTTGAACTTTAGCGCCTTTATCTTGCGCTGCTTGCTGCCATGACGATACATTTGAGAAGTGATCAGCGTTAGTCACAATAATCTCATCACCGGCTTGCCAATCGCGTGAAATAGCGCGACTTAAGCTAAAGGTAAGGCTGGTCATGTTAGGGCCAAACACTATATTTTGTGCACTTGGCGCATTCAGTAAGTCGGCCGCTGCTTGGCGCGCATTGGCCATTAACTCAACGGTTTTATCACTTGAAAAAAACGCACCGCCTAAGTTTGAGTTGTAATGCCCTAAATAAGCAGTCATTGCATTTAGAACAGACTGTGGTACTTGAGAGCCACCTGGACCATCTAAAAATATTGGCGATTTACCATCAACAGTTTGTATTAATGCAGGAAACTGCTCACGTAATTGCGCTATGTTCATGAGCACTCCTTAAGAGGTAAGTACAAAACAATCCAGGTACCCTGGCTTGCTTGCATCTACTTTGTTCATTGGCGTTGCATTGTGCCAAACTTGACGGTCGTTTATTAGTGCAAACATGCCGTCTTTAATTTCCATTTTAAAACACGGTTCGGCTTGCTTGTGTTCGTATACTAACAGCTCACCGCCTTCTAAGTTTTCGTGAGAAACACCACACACACAAACATGGTCAAAGCCATCTTGGTGCACACCTTCAGGTGCCGCTGGCGTATCGCTATCAATAGCAAGCATTCTAAATTGATGTATTTCAATATCACGGCCTTCATCAATGCCGGTAAGCTCACAAAACTCACTTACAATGCTTTTCATACCTTCTGACTCAAGTAAGCTTTGCTCTAAGTTTTCATAAGTACGCTCAACATTACCCTGAAAGGTATTGATAGAATCGTCTTGAACAAACGCTTTGGCAGCTTGTAGTTTTAGCTCACCATTTTGAAATTTAATTACCGAGTAACGACGCTTACGAAATTCACCATCTGCATATGGATTCGCAGGTAGGTTATCAAAAGAAGGCTTAACCAAATCAATATTTGCTTGGTTAATAAAACGTAGTTGCAGTAAATTCTGGTTGTTTAATGCAGTCATAAAATCTCGCTTAAAATAATGAGAATATTAAAAGAGATTTTAATGCATGTGTGGAGGATTTTCTGAGCATAAATTGGGATGTAAAAGATTAAAAGTTAAATTTTAAGATCTAAAACTCTAGTTTATTGAAAATTTAATTCAAAAAAATTGGCTACACTGCGTAGCCAATTTATTAAATTTAATCACCGCTCTAATTTTAGCCCGAAACTATAGAGCGTATTCACTCCATTAGTTCAAATGCGATATTAATATCGCAGCTTTGCGCCAAATAATGAATCGTGTATGTATTGTCTTCTAAAACGCCATCACACCCGCTTATAGACTCTAATTTATAGCCTGCATTTGCAGAAATATTAAAAGTTAACGTATCGCCATGAAAGCTTGTGTAGTTTTCAACGCCGTTATTTACTACACCATTACCATCTGAATAAACTGTAACATCATACCTTGGCTCAAAAATCGTAAAGGTCACCTCTTCTTGACTTTGACATGCTGTACCTTGTAAATACTCACAAAGCACTATCTCATCACGATCATTTGAAATAAATTCAATCACCTTGCTTTGACCGTCTTGCTCGTAGGTAAACTTACCTTCGAGTAATTCAAGTGATGTAACTTTAATATCGTTTTTCCAAAGCTCGTACCCATCCACATAGTAAACTCCCCACTTTACGAAGTTCTCACCACTGTGCTCGTAAATTTCAAAAGGGATTTCATGCTCATAAAACTTATCAGCCCTTGTATTTTCAATATAGTTCTCAAAGTAAAGTGACGCATAAGAAAAATTTTCTTCTCCCGTATTTGTATCAAAAGCTCTAGATACACGCTCAACCACTTGGTAGTCATCATTGCGATTAATAAGCCTATAATCCATTGTGAAGTCAATCAAACACGTCTCTAAAGTCAAATCACAATCGGAGCCGTATGTTCCTGTTAGTTGGTCATACTTTCTGCTTCGACTAAAGTTTCCTTCTTTAAACTCACCTTGAATGGAGCTTGTAAAAAAGGTGAAGAACACTTGGCCATCTTCATATATTTGTAGCTCATCCCAAATGGTCTCTAAGTCATGGCCTTCTTTAAATAAATGACGCCCAGTAAAGTTACTCGGGGTAATTTCTTGCTCTTCTTGCCTTACCATTATGGCAACATTTATTTGCTTTTCATCTTCATACTGGCTTTGCATAATTACTTGATAGCCAAGGTCTATATCCTTAGTAATATAGATATCTTCAACGCTATCAGAAGTCGTAATTTTAAGTCCTACTGCTGTTTTCTGCCAAGAAAAGCTTTCTGTTTGCGCTTCATCTATAGTATCGACTACGCTACCTGTTCCATCATCATTTAGCAGTAATTCCTTAACGGTACTTTCAGATGGGATATCTAACGACCAACTACCAACCAAATCGCTTGAGGTTAAATCAATTTGAGGCACTACTGAATCAAATAACTTAACATGACTATCACTGTGCCACTCTTCAACAAGCTCCTCGTTACGAAACTTACTTATACTCTGCGTCATTTCGTACCAGCTGTTACCTAAATCGAAACGTTCCTTTAGTACAATACTGGTTATTACATCTTTACGTCTAACTTCTACTTGAGTGCCATTTTCAACTTCATACGCAACACTTTCATTTAATACATACTCATCAGAAAAATAAACTCTAATTTCGTCAAAATATTTATACCAAGTGATCGCAACCTGATTATTGCCAGTAAAAGCGCCCTCTTCATTTTCGTTAAGCTCTAATTTGAAAGAGGTAGAGGTAAAGTAGTCAGAGTTATTAATTAAAAATTGCCCTGATATTGTTTCTGGCTTTTCTACAAAGGTCGCATTAATTTCGCAGTCACTGTGTCCACTAAAGGCAATATAATATTCTCCCTCAATATAACCTTCGCATCCCTCTATTGAGTCAACTTCATAGCCCTCATTAGGCACTATATTAAAACCGACCAGCTGAGCAAAAGGCACCTCTTGCACTGCTGGCTGTAGTTGACCAAAATCATTAGATACAGCTGTTAAAGTCACTCGTGGGTTTTTAGATTGATAGACTGTTTTATCGTTCTGTGTACAGCTACTACCTTGTTGGTAATTACAAATAGTGTATGTTTCACCATCACCACTAACAATTTCAAAAAGCCATGTTTGCGAATTTTTTTGATATTCAATGACACCTTCATTTAACTGCGCTTCATACTCGATACCATCGATTGTTATCGTAAATGAGCCGTCATCGTAATTTACCCTGATTCGATCTTCTATTACTTGCTCGCCAGTACTTTTATAAAGATTAAAATTGCTTTGTAATAAGTAGGGCGTAAACTCAGAATAGCTTAGTTCTTTACTGTACTGATAAATAAGTAAACCTTTTTGGATATCATACATATCCCCGTCAGGAGAAAACCATTTGAACTCTCTTAGTAAGTAATATTGACTGTCTTCTACTGCAATGATGTCATGGGTTACTTCGCCGCTTAAGTAACAGGTTTCATCGAACCCTTCACAACTGCTCACAGTATAGCCATTATATTCATAGCGGCGCCTAGTTAGTTTTCCATCCTCAAGAACCCCTTGGTAAGACGTTGTGCCGAGCCCTAACATTATTGTGCCATCGGCAAACACGTTCATATCATAAAGTTGTGCCGTACCAACAAAGCCTTGCCAACGCCCAACTAAATCGTCATTCGATAAAGACACCGCTTCTCTTTTTATCATTAAGCCATATTGGCTATCAGCTGGGTCGGCTGATGTAGTATCTAATGAAACTAGCTGATAGCCTGCTTTTAGATCTTTAGTAAACCAAAAATTTGTTGTTCCAACGCTACCGTCTTCATCATAGGTCACTTGTAATTTATTATTAGTCAGCTCCCACTCAAACGGGGCCGAATTATCACTTAAAACAACGCCTGTACCATCCTCGTAAAAAGCAATAGTCTCTAGGTGGCTAATGAAATTACGGCTTTCTGTTCGCTCCATTTCCCACTCACCGACAATATCTTCGACGGTCAAACTTAAGGTTTTACTTTTAAGAATAAGGTTGGTGGTTTGTATTTCTTGTTTGTTACGCGCTTCAATGCTGTTTTCGTAGACTGTAATATCACTTTTAATATCTATTGTTTTAAAAATATCGTTTTCGCCGAGTACTTGCAACGAGAATGAATTTAAATGCTCATCATAAACAGTTTCAACATCGTCTTCGACTTGGGAGTATTTATTAATAAGTACAGGAGACTGTAAATTAACTTCAATTTTACCACTTACCTCTTCCCACGTTACTGAGCTACCCGTAACTGCATGATAGTGACCAGTGCCATTTTCGTTTAAGGTTAAGTGGCTAGCGGGATTTGCATAATAACGCGGAGAATTAATTATATATTCACCAACCAACGGCTCTTTTGAGCCTGTTACTAAATCTTCATCTTCTTTAATTTCGGTTTTTGTTTGCTCTATTAAATCGGGATCTTGCTCATTAACGTCCTCTTCAAACTGCTCTGCTGCCTCTTCATTAGTTACTAAATCTAGAGTGCTCTCTACGCCCTCAGGCAGCTCGTAATTAGGGTTATCTACAATAATTTTAATCAGGCTCGCCAGCTGTACTTTTTCATCTGCATCAACATTTAAAAGTGCATTATCTAGCTCATCTTCACTTGTCGGTTCATCACCGTCTCTTACAATCAGTGCATACTCTGCTGTTGTCACGTTAGTTGTGTTAACGCCAAAGTTTTCATCGCTGTCTAAAATACCATCATCACCTGCCTGCGTAGCTAACTTTTTAACAGAGCTAAGCTGAGAGATAAATTCAACCCCAGGATTTAAATCATCCCGCCCTTTAGCTTTAACTTTTACTAGGGTTTGTTCTAGGGCTTCATCGACATCTAATACTATTGTGTAGACACCATTTTCATCTGCTGTCGCTGAATAAACTTCATCACCTATTATTATTTCTACACTTGCATAACTAATTGTATTATCGGTGATTAAGCCATTAAGCGTAACGGCCGTTGAGTTGCGTTTAATTAATACTTGATGAGTAGCGCTTGTTGTTGCTCCATCATTATCCTCTACAGTCACTGTAAAATTAACGGTTACATCTTCTGTAATGTCGGGTGAAAGATAAGTGATTTCATTTGAGTTTGGGTTTTGTGCGCTGAGGTTTAAAGTGGAATCGTGCTGCCAATAATAATTCACTATTTGCCCGTCAATGTCTAAAGCGCTGGCAGTAAGTGAAAAACTGGTTTTTTCTTGTATTTCTCCTTGCCCAGAAATTGCTACAGAGGGAGCTAAGTTTACAATTTCGTCGCTATCCTCATCTTTATCAAAACTACAGCCTGATACTAAAAAGCACGCACTCACAGTACTCGCTATTAGTTTTAATCGGCAGTTACTTTTATTTTCCATTATGTGCTCCGATAGTTATTTAATGCGGAGCAAGAAAATACTTGTTGATTGCTCCCTTAATCATTAACAAATTTTATTGCCATTTATAGTTGTTCATTTTTTGTTAATTATCAACTTTATTTGCTGATTATTATTCCAACTATTGATTTTTTGGGCTTAACTGCTGAAAGTATTAAAATTTATTTTAACCAATAAAAAACCCGCCTAAGCGGGTTTTTTTAAAACAGATTTAAATTATACAGCTTGCTGAATAATTACGTTGTCTGCTTTTTTAGTGTACTGAGGCATACGGTGGAAGTTCAAGTAACGGTATGTATCTGCAGCCGTTGCATTGATTTTCTCTGCGTATTCTTGGTACTCAGCAGGTGTAGGTAATTTACCTAAGATTGCCGCAACAGCAGCAAGCTCAGCTGATGCTAAGAATACATTTGCGCCTGTACCTAGACGGTTAGGGAAATTACGTGTTGAGGTAGAAACAACCGTTGCTTTATCAGCAACACGTGCTTGGTTACCCATACACAGTGAACACCCTGGCGTTTCGATACGCGCACCAACACGACCAAAGATACCGTAGTAACCTTCGTCAGTTAGTTGGTCTTTATCCATCTTCGTTGGTGGAGCTACCCAAAGTTGCGTTGGGATACGACCAGTAAAGCCATCTAGTAATTTACCCGCAGCACGGAAGTGACCAATGTTAGTCATACAAGAACCGATGAATACTTCATCGATTTTCTCGCCAGTAACATCAGAAAGTAAACGCGCATCATCTGGGTCATTTGGAGCACAAAGGATTGGCTCTTTAATTTCTGCTAGGTCGATTTCTACAACGTGCTTGTACTCTGCATCAGCGTCAGCTTCCATAAGTTCTGGGTTTGCTAACCATTCTTGCATTGCAGTAATACGACGCTCGATTGTACGTACATCGCCGTAACCTTCAGAGATCATCCACTTAAGCATAACAATGTTAGACTCAAGGTATTCGCTGATAGACTCTTTAGAAAGCTTAACAGTACAACCTGCTGCTGAACGCTCTGCTGATGCATCTGATAATTCAAACGCTTGCTCAACAGTTAAGTGCTCAACACCTTCAATTTCTAGTACGCGACCAGAGAATTCGTTGATTTTACCTTTTTTCTCTACTGTTAATAAGCCTTGCTTAATACCGTAGTAAGGGATTGCGTGTACGAGGTCACGTAAAGTGATACCTGGCTGCATTTCACCTTTAAAGCGAACCAAAATAGACTCAGGCATATCAAGTGGCATAACACCTGTTGCTGCTGCGAACGCTACTGCACCTGAACCCGCTGGGAACGAAATACCTAATGGGAAACGTGTATGTGAGTCACCACCGGTACCTACAGTATCTGGTAATAACATACGGTTTAACCAAGAGTGAATTACACCGTCGCCAGGGCGAAGTGAAACACCGCCACGGTTCATGATGAAATCAGGAAGCGTATGGTGAGTGTTTACGTCAATTGGTTTAGGGTAAGCAGAGGTATGACAGAATGACTGCATTGTTAAATCTGCAGAGAAACCTAAACATGCTAAGTCTTTAAGCTCATCACGTGTCATAGGACCTGTAGTATCTTGCGAACCTACAGTGGTCATTTTTGGCTCACAGTATTGGCCTGGGCGAATACCAGCTACGTTACATGCTTTACCAACCATTTTTTGCGCTAGTGTAAAGCCTTTATCAGACACTTCTGTTACTGCTGGTACTTTAAATACGTCAGTCGCACCTAAACCTAAAGAGGTACGTGCTTTGTCTGTTAGACCACGACCAATGATTAGAGGAATACGGCCGCCGGCACGTACTTCATCTAAAATAACGTCTGATTTAAGTTCAAAAGTAGAGATAACGTCATCAGTACCGTGGCGCTTAACTACACCTTCGTATGGGTAAATATCAATTTGATCACCCATATTGAACTCATCAACATTTAACTCAATTGGTAACGCACCCGAATCTTCCATTGTGTTGAAGAAAATAGGCGCAATTTTGTTACCTAAACATACACCACCCACGCGCTTATTAGGTACGTATGGGATGTCATCGCCCATAAACCAAAGCACAGAGTTGGTTGCCGATTTACGAGAAGAGCCCGTACCTACAACGTCACCTACGTATGCAAGCGGTAAGCCTTTCGCTTTTAACTCTTCTAACTGTGAAATTGGACCAACTTCACCTGGTTTTTCAGGGTTAATACCGTCGCGCTCATTTTTCAGCATAGCTAAAGCATGAAGCGGAATATCTGGACGTGACCATGCATCTGGTGCAGGTGATAAATCATCTGTATTTGTTTCACCCGTTACTTTAAATACTGTAACAGAGATTTTTTCAGCAACGGCTGGCTTGTTAGTAAACCACTCTGCATCTGCCCAAGATTGGATAATCTTTTTAGCGTGCTCATTACCTGCTTTTGCTTTTTCTTCTACGTCGTAAAATGCATCAAACATTAATAATGTGTTTGATAGACCTTTTACAGCGATAGGCGCAAGTGTTTCGTCATCAAGTAGCTCAATCATTGGGGCGATGTTGTAACCACCTAGCATTGTACCTAATAATTCTGCTGCTTTTTCTTTAGATACTAATGGAGATTGTGCTTCGCCTTTAGCAACTGCCGCTAAAAAGCCTGCTTTGATGTATGCTGCATCATCAACACCTGGTGGTACACGGTTGACGAGTAAATCTAAGATGAACTCTTCTTCGCCCGCTGGTGGGTTTTTAATTAGTTCAATAAGATCAGCCGTTTGCTGAGCATCTAATGGCGCTGGTACGATACCTAACGCGGCACGTTCTTCTACGTGTTTACGATATTCTTGTAGCACAATATTGCCCTCTTGGTGACGTGAAAGTATTCGGTAGCGCCTCATGCGCAAAAAAAGTAACCCAATACTTATAGTATTCTAACGCGGGATTATAAAGCTTTTATGTATAGATGAAAATCCATCCAGCTAAGCAACTGATTATACCGACTATAAATATTATGAATAGTGGTGAGCGCAAATTCTATTTTCGTGAATGTTTATTAAGTAATAATCATTCTTGTTTAATCTGATTAATATTGCATATGCTGTTTTAAAGGCATAAAAAAAACCCAGCACTAAGCTGGGTTTTTAAAATAAAGTAAGTAACTATTAACGCTTAACTTTTACACGTTCAATAGATTTTACATGTGCTTCTACACGACGGTTTTCAGCGTGAGCTTCTTTCGTGTTAGCTGTATTTTTAAGACGTTCTTCACCTAGACCAACAGTCGTAATGCGATCTTCAGCAATACCATCTTTAATTAGCTCTTGTGCTACATCATCAGCACGCTTTTTAGAAAGCATCTTGTTGTAGTTTGCATTACCTACCGCTGACGCATGACCTTCAAGTAGTACAGTTGTATCTTCGTGCTCTTTCAAAAACTCAGATACTGATGCAATGTCGTCAAAGTAACGTTGACCAACTTGTGCAGAATCATGCGGGAAAGTAACTAATAAGCTAGTTGTTACTTCACGGTCTTCATATAAAGTACAGCCATCGCCATCAACAGCGTCTGTCATTGGCGTATTAGGACACTTATCATCTTTGTCTAAGATGTTATCGTTATCGCTGTCTTTAGGTTCAACAGGAACCTCTACCACTGTGGTAGGTGCTGGTTCTACCGGCTGTGCAGGCATAGAATTTTGGCCAAATAAGTAGTTAATACCAATTTTAGCGCCTACATCTGTGTAACCTTTATCAAGACCTTGATATACCGCAGTTTCAGCGTTTACGAAAAAGCCATCAGTAATAAAGTGTTGGTAACCAACACCTGCGTTTAAGAATGTGTTGTCATCTACTACGTCCATTTCTTTAATACCGAATAGACCGTAGAAAGGACCGCCGTCAAGGTGGTAAAGTGCATCAATACCGTAACGCTCGCCGTCGATATTATTACGATTGCCCGCAGCTTTATCGAACGCGTTAAAGTCCATATCTGCATACTCAAGGCGTGCGCTCCAGTAATCGCTGAAACGGTAACCTGCTTCTACACCCCAACCAGTTGACTCGTTTACGTCAAGGCCAGCTTGAGCGCGCATGTTTTCCCATGACGCATCATAGTAGTCACCAAATGCACCAATATAGAAACCTTCTTCTTTATCAGCAGCGAATGTAGACGCGCTAGTTGCAGCTAACGCAATTGCAATTGTAAGTGATTTTAATTTCATTGTTTTCTTCCCATTTTAACAACTTAGAAAATTGTAGCTAATCAATACTAGCTCAACCAGTTTTGTACACACTACCCGAGCTTTAGTTAATCGATACTTAACGAAAAATAAAGTTTATAAATTTTTTCAACGATCTACAGGCATTCCAACCACCAATTGTAGGTTAAGTAAAAATTTTTACCTAATCTGCAATTAATAAATTAGGGTAATTTATAAATAGTTACTGTTTGTGAATGCGCACAATACCATTGAGCGCCTAACTGCTCAATCATTGTACACCGCATTATTTAAAAATGACTATTTATAATCAAAAACTTACAATTAATTACAATACTTAAGTACCGCAAAAAGTTTGATAGCCCTTGTCATCTTTACCTGTCTCTTGAAAGCGGGCTAAATTAGCTGTTTTATCGTAGGGCTTACTCATCACCGTTAAGAAGTCGCTTAGCAGATCGCTCTCGCCGTATTGATTATATTGTGCAAGGATTTCTTCGACGATGTGATTACGTGGAATAACCCTTGGGTTAGCCGCTCTCATTAGGTTGTAGCTGTTTGCATCACTCCTTTTTTGCCATAACTGGGCCCATTGCGTTAATTCATCTGGCACTTTGCCACCATTTAGTGACTCGGTAAGGGCATCAAAGGTATTGGTATAATCGAGCTTATGCTCTTGGAATAACAATAATAACTTACTTACAAGCTCCACATCGTCTTCGTTATAACCTGCTAAGCCTAATTTTTGTGCCCACATTTGATTATATTGCTCGTTAAATAACGTAGAAAACTGATTAATTAGCGGCGTCATTAAACTTACAGCTTGTTCGTCATCTTCATCTATCAGCGGTATTAGGCTCTCGGCTAAACGCGCGCAGTTCCAACTTACAATATTTGGCTGGTTACCATAGGCATAGCGACCTTGCTTATCAATTGAGCTAAACACGGTATCAAAATCAAAGGTATTCATCATTGCGCACGGGCCGTAGTCGATAGTTTCGCCGCTTACAAGTGTGTTGTCAGTGTTCATAACGCCATGAATAAACCCCACTCGCATCCAGCTAATAACCAGCGTTAGCTGACTATTTATAACGGCTGCTAAAAAGTCTAAATAACGCTGTGCGCCTGTTGATTGAATACTTGGGTAATGGCGTTCAATGGCTAGATCAGCTAGTTTTTTTAATCCCTCTACATCACCTTGGGTTGCTAAATACTGAAACGAGCCAACGCGAATATGACTACTTGCTAAGCGAGTCACAATTGCGCCTGGCTGCGGTGGATTACGATAAACAGCTTCGCCTGTACCAACAACAGCCAAACACCGCGTAGTTTTAATTCCTAACCCATGCATAGCTTCGCTCATAATATACTCACGAATAGCGGGGCCTAGTGCACATCGTCCATCGCCTCCTCTTGAAAAAGGAGTGGCCCCTGAGCCTTTTAACTGAATATCCCACAGCTGACTTTTATCATCGCTGATAGCACCCAGTAAGTGCGCTCGCCCATCACCCAAGCGCGGCGAAAAGTGCCCAAACTGGTGCCCAGAATAGCCAAGCGCTACAGCACTTACCGGTTGTGGCTCGTTACCAGCAAACGTACTAGCGCGCAGCGCAGGCTCAACATCTATATTAAACTGCTGTGCTAGCGCTTCATTCCATAAAAGCAATTGCGCGGCTGCAACGCTTGATGGACTGTCCTCTATTGCGAAGTTATCTGCTATGTCTGTGTATCTTGGCACTAGCTTCATGGTTAATCCTCTGTTTGTTGGCTTATGCCTACGCGATTGTCGCCCACGCTGTAAGCCACAATTAAGCTAAGTTCTTGCAGGCTCAAACCACTTTGCTTTTGCATTTCGTTAAAAAACGCCTGTGCGGCAGTGAGGGATTTTTTAGTTTGCAGGCCGCCATCGATAATTTTGTGCGCTCTTAGGTAGCTTTCTACATCTCGCGAAAGTAAAAAAGTATCTTTACCAAGCGCTCTTAAGGCATACGGGCCAGTATTTCCACCCAAACGTGCGCCGTGTTTTTTTAAATATGCCCATAAACCAATAATGTCATCGTTTGGCCAGTTAGCTACAAACTTGCTAAAACTGCCATGTTGCTGAGCTATTTCGTGGATCATGTAGGCATTTTCAGGAATTGTTTTTACCTTTTTATAATTACGAATAATGCGCTCATCCGTTGCTTTTTGCTCAAGCATATCGGGCGGCATCATAAGTAATTTATCAACACTAAACTGCCAAAAAACCTCTCTAAAACCCGGCCATTTACTGTTTATTACCGACCAGTAAAACCCGCTTTGAAATACTTTTCGGGTAAATTCTTCAAGCCAATCGTCGTCACTTAATGCGCTTAATGCTTTTTTAGATAAGGGTTTTGCGAGTAATAACTTAAGCATTTTTTCAGAGCCTTTTCGCTCTACAGCTCGCTTATAAATATCGCTAAATTTTTCCATACTTATTAAATACCTCATCACTGCTCATAGGGTTAGTTTACGAGAAAAGCAGCCAATACGTAACCACCCACATTTTCGATGAACTAATCTGTATCCTGCAACTTGACACCTAGACGGCTAAAATGTTTTAATCGCCGCAATTACCCTATTTAAATTGTATTTTGTTAAACCTTTTGCGGTTAAACAAAATACAAAGGGCTAGAAGAGGTGCGTTATTCAGGTAGCGTATGTTAGGAGCGCAAACTCCAGTGAGCATATGTGAGGGGAATACCGCCGAGAGGTAAACGCTTTTGCGAAGCAATTACTTCGGGCGACTAGGTTGAATCCTAGCGACTGTCACCAATAGCTGTTTTAAAACAGCTTATTAGTTTGGTGGAGAGCTTCTGGTCTTAAATAACAAGGCCGTCCGCCCTATTATTTTAAGCCCATTCGCTCTTCGAATACTGTTCGAACGACGTTAATGCGGCTCACATCATACAGCCTCCTTAATATCTCGAACACCTTATAGGTTCGTAAGAGATGATTCACAACTTTAATTTAGACGATTACGCACTGTGGACAGCGCTTGTTACGCCGTTTGATCAACAAGGTAATGTTGACTACGACACGCTCACAACACTTGTTAGCGAACAAGAAGCGGCACAAAACGGTATTTTACTGCTTGGTAGTACAGGTGAAGGCTTAGCCCTTACGCTTAAAGAGCAGCAAGGCATTGTTGAGCACGTGTGCCAATTAAAGCCCAGTGTACCGCTTATGGTTGCCGTGGGCGGTAGCAATTTAGCCGAACAAAAAGAATGGGTTAGCTATTGTAATCAGTTACCTATTCACAGTTACTTACTAGGCTCGCCGCTTTATGCTAAACCAGGTGCTGTAGGTCAAACACATTGGTACGAAAGCTTATTAAGCGAAAGCGCGCATCCGTGTATGTTGTACAACGTACCTGGGCGCAGCGGTGTAAGCATTCCTATCGAAACCATTGAAAACTTAAAAGCGCACCCAAAATTGTGGGCGTTAAAAGAAGCCAGTGGCAACATCACCCAATTTGAAGCATACCGACAAGCCGCGCCTAATTTAGCGCTATACAGTGGCGACGATGCACTTATGCCCTACTTTGCCCAAGCTGGCGCAAAAGGCTTAGTATCGGTTGCGGCAAACGCGTGGCCAAAACAAACGCACGAGTTTGTAAAACGCAGTTTAAGTGGCCAACACCCCAATTTATTTGCTCAGTGGACTCGCGCTATTAATAGCCTTTTTGCTGTAGCAAACCCTATTCCCGTTAAAGTGTTAATGCACCAACAAGGCCGCTTGAGTAGCCCGTTGCTGCGCCCACCTTTAACACATCTTGAATTAACGCAAACCGATTGCATTACCACTGCAAACGACACCATTTTATCTTGGCATTAAATACAGGTTTTTATAATGAGCTGGTTAGAACTACTAAATAATTTAGAATCGGGCGCAGTACGCGCAGCATCACAAAACGAAAGCGGCCAATGGGAAGCTAACGTAGAAGTAAAACAAGGCATTTTAGAAGCCTTTAAAAATGGCACTAACACTGAGTTTGCAGGTGGTTTTGTAGATAAACACAACCTTGCACCGCAAGAGTTTAGTACTGACGACGGCGTGCGTATGGTACCAGGTGGCACCAGTGTTCGCCGTGGTGCATACGTCGCTAAAGGCACTATTGTTATGCCACCAGCGTACGTAAACATTGGCGCATACATCGACGAAGGCACTATGGTTGATAGCCACGCATTAGTGGGCTCGTGTGCACAAGTGGGTAAAAATGTACATTTAAGTGCAGCTGTTCAACTTGGTGGTGTGTTAGAGCCAATCGGTGCTAGCCCAGTCGTGGTTGAAGACGATGCGTTTATTGGCGCAGGCTGCGTGATAGTAGAAGGCGTAGTGGTCAAAAAAGGCGCGGTACTTGCACCAGGTGTGCGCTTATCAGCAACCATTCCAGTATACGACTGCGTAAACGAGCGCCAGCTTGAAAAAGGCGAGCCAATTCCAGAATACGCAATTGTAATACCAGGCTCTCGCCCAGCGTCTAACGAATGGGCTCGTGAGCAAGGCCTCAGCATGTCGTGTGCGTTAATTGTTAAATACCGCGACGAGCAAAGCGATGCATCATTATCGCTAGAAGAGGTTTTACGATAATGAGCTTTTTGAGCACGCCAATCAAAAACGCTGTTAATACGCTTACACAGCAACTTGATACCCCTTTTTTCGTTTACGACTTAGATAAACTAAACGCACACCTTGCGCGTTTAGTTGCGCAAACCGATGTAAAGCTTTGGTATGCAGTAAAAGCGAACCCGCTCTCTAAGGTTATTCAATGCCTAGACAACGCCGGATTTAACTTTGACGTAGCAAGTAAAGGTGAGCTTGAACAAGTCCTTGCACAAGGTATTAGTTCGCAGCGCGTGCTCAACACAGGGCCTGCAAAGAGCCCTAAACAAATTAAACACTTTATTGAGCGCGGTGTGCACATATTTGTTGCCGAAAGCCTCAACCAAGTGCGTTGGTTAAATCAACAAGCGCAGCTGCAAAATACGCAGCTGCAAGTTTTATTGCGTGTGCAACTACGCTGGCCAGAAAGTGAAAAAAACCCACTAGGCGGCGACAGCCTGACTCCATTTGGGCTTGGTTGCGATGAATGGCAAGCACTAAATACTGGCGATTACTCAGCCCTTAGCTTTGACGGCCTACATATTTTTCAGTGGGGCAACATGCTTAGCACGCAAAAGCTAAGCGAGCTGTGGTCGCAAATGATTGCACCGCTTACAGCCCTTGCTAATAACTTAAATATAAACCTGAAAATTTTAGACTTAGGCGGCGGTTTAGGTATTCCTTATACACCAAACGATGCAACACTTGAGTGGGATGAATTAATCACCGCGCTTGCAAAAATAAAAAAAGATGCAGGTGTAGATGAATTATGGATGGAGCTTGGCCGCTATGCTGTAGGCGAATGCGGCCACTACGTCAACCCCGTTGTCGAGTGCAAACAAAACTACGGCCAACAGCAAGTTATTTTAACCGGTGGTATTAACCACTTATTACGCCCAGCAGTTACAAGCCAAGATTTTCCTGCGGCGTTATTGCGCGAATCAACTGCACCAAAACAGGCAATGAGCCTATATGGCCCGTTGTGTACGGCCCTTGATTGTTTAGGCGAGCACACCCTACCAAGCGATTTAAACGAGCAAGACTGGCTGGTGTTTAGCCAATGTGGCGCCTATGGTTTTACCGAAAGCATGCCGTATTTTTTATGCCATGAGCTAGCTGCAGAATACGTATTACAAAATGGCGAGCTCACGTGTGTACGCCAAGCTGAAGATGCCAGCCACTACTTAAGGTAATAAATATGAGCATAACAACCCCCATCAGCCAAGAAAACATAGTAGTTGGAGAAGTGGCAAACGGCTTACCGCTCACCATTCCTGTGTATCGCTTAAAAGGTGATGGCAGCGGGCCAAGCGTGTATATTCAAGCAAATATGCACGGCGCTGAAGTACAAGGTAACGCAGTTATTTTTCAGCTGTTAGAGCAATTAAAACAACTCAATTTAAAAGGCGACATTACCTTAGTGCCTTACGCTAACCCTATTGGTTGTAATCAAAAATCAGGGGAGTTTACCCTTGGGCGATTCGACCCGATTACTGGTACTAACTGGAACCGCATGTATCACTACAATAGTGATTTAGTGACCCAGCTTGCCAAAGATCATAGCCACTACGACGATGCAGCTTTAAAAAATCATTTTAAACAGGCTTTGGTTGATGAAATAGACACCAAACTCAACGGCCCAGCTTATTTACTTAATACCGGTAAACGCATTGCGCTTAACCTACAAAAACTTGCGCACCAAGCCGACATAGTCCTTGATTTACACACGGGGCCTATTTCAAGTAAGCACCTGTACTGTCCAACCTATGCAACCGACAGTGCCCGCTACTTTAATATTGAACATGTGCTGCTTATTCCAAGCGACTTTGATGGTGCAATGGATGAAGCCAGTTTTTGCCCATGGTGGCACCTAAGTGATGCACTTGGTGCGCAAGGCAGGGACTTCAATGTACAGGTTGAAGCCTTTACAGTAGAACTTGGTAGCCAAGAAAAAATAGATTTACAAGAAGCACTCAACGATGCAAACAGCATTTTAAGCTATTTAAATCATAAAAATGTATTGGTAGACGCAGCGCATCAACCTAAGCAGATGACCCGTTATGCGTGTCATTTAAATGACTACTTTGCCTACTACGCCCCTATTGGCGGCATGATTGAATATGTAGCCCCTCTAGGTGGGCATATTAAAGCAGGTGAGCCCATTGCACATGTATTGCGAATGGAACGCTACTTGAATGAGCAACCATTACAAACGCTAAGCCTTGATTGCGACGCTATCGCGATTTTGCATTTTGCCTCGGCAAGCGTAAATCAAGGCACAGAGCTTTATAAGTTTTTTACTAACGTATTTGAGTTATAACGCACCGCGCTATAACTCCCCCTTCTCATTGCGTGAGAGTAAGTTAACTAACTTACACTATAAGCGGCTATATGCCGCTTTTTTTGATCTGTGATAACGCTGTAAACGTAAAGTAACTAATTAAGTGTAAATTCAGTGAAAGTTCACCGTTACATATGTAAAAACACGTTATAATTTATAAATCTCCCCTACTCTCAAAGGAAAAACAATGAGCTGGCGTTATTGGATTGTAGTTACGGCTTTACTTAGCACACCCTCTTTTGCCCAAGAAGAGGTACAAGAAAACGAACAAGATAACGATATTGAATTGGTTAAACAGTGTATTTTAAATGAGGTAATTGGCGGTGATGGAAAACAAACGCTCGATGAACTTCGTGAAAAATGCTCATCACTTGAAGAAGAAAAGCAACTTACTGCGCTGGATAAACGCAAAGCGCGCGAAGAAGTAAGTAAAAAAAACCGTAATGTAATTACACCACATAAACGTAATTACATTTTACCTTTGTCGTATGTATCGCACCCTAACGATCGTCCGTTTGATGGCTTTGACGAACTAACCGATGAGCAAGATGGCGAGCCACTTGATAACCTAGAGGCTAAATACCAGCTTTCTATAAAGGTTCCATTATATGATGACTTTTCAGATGACGACCAAGCCATCTACTTTGGTTTTACACTGCAGTCATATTGGCAAATTTATAATTCAGAAATCTCATCGCCATTTCGTGAAACCAATTATGAGCCAGAAATTTTCTGGGTAAATTACCTAGACCAAGAAAATGTACTGTGGGGCGATGAAATGGCCATAGCGCTGGGTATTTCTCATCAATCTAATGGCCGCAGCCAACCTAATTCTCGTTCATGGAACCGAGTTTATGCCAATTTCATTTGGGAAAACGAAGGTTTTGTATTTAGTTTCAAACCTTGGTACAGAATCGCTGAAGACGAAAAAGAGGATCCATTAGAAGCTGATGGTGATGACAATCCTGATATTTACAAATACATGGGTTACTTTGAATTTAGCGGTGCCTACCGCTATCATGATCATGAGTTTAGCTTTATGACACGTAATAATTTAAATTCAGATAATCGTGGTGCAATTCAGTTAGATTGGTCATTCCCTCTTTGGGGTCGTTTACGTGGTTACGCCCAGTACTTTAACGGTTACGGCGAAAGCCTGATTGATTACAACGCCGATATTGAGCGTGTTGGCGTGGGTATATTACTTACCGATTTACTTTAATTTATTAATACACCATAAAAAAAGCCAAACCCTTTTATAAAGTGCTTGGCTTTTTTATTAAAGCGTTACTCGTTATTTTTTAACGGCAAACACCCCTTCAAACTCTGCAACAACATCGCTGCCATCAAATATAGTAACAGGTACTACGTAACTTGCCTTGCCTGTTGTTTCCAGCTCACTGAGCTTGCCTTTACAGGTTTGCACATCAACACAACCGCGTGGGTCGGTATTAAGTGGTTTTAAGTATTTTATATTGGCATCGGCTAATACAATATTGCCCTCAAGCCCTGCCTCTTTAAGCGCTAAGTACGTTGCGCCCCAACCGGTTAAGGTTGCTAAGCTGTATATAGAGCCTGCAAACATAGTGTTGTGTAGGTTTAAGTTAGCGTCTAAATCAGCACGCGTTGTAAACTGCCAATCTGTGTAGCTTTCTACTTTTATACCCATTGCATCACTAATTGGGATTGATTCACGCCAAATATTTTGCAGTATTTGTGTCCAATCGGGATGGCGAAACCAGCCCGGCTCACTAGGCTTTTGCTTAATCATTTTGAAATGTTGAACATCGCCATACGCTAAGTGGGCTTTTTCTTTTAGCTCATAGCCGTGGCGCTTATAAAACTCAAGCGCACGCTCGCGAGCAAATAACACTAATTCGCCTGCGTTTTGGGTCCATGCTATTTTTTCAAGCTCGTGTAATAAACGGCTACCAATATGCTGGTTACGGTTACCTTCGGCTACGGCCATGTAACGTACTTGCGCTTGCTCATGGTTGTTAAAGTGTAAACGGGCCACACCAAGCACATCACCGTTGTTATTTTTTATAAAGCGATGCTCTGAGTCTTGTTCCATATCGTCTTGTTCAGAGCCACGAGGCTCATTCCAAGGCGCACGTAGTACTTCCCAACGTAATTGATAGTACGCTTGCCAGTCTTCGCTGCTCTGCGGTGTAGTTACTTGAAACATATATACTCCTGTTGTTTTGCCGTAAATAAAAAATAAAGGCTACGGCATGTAATCCAACTGAATAACTCTTTAACCTGCACATTGGTTTTTACATTAGAAAATTAAAGATTAAGTTGGTTGGAATTATTATGGCAAATACCATACTCCATCTTTTAAACACTGCCAATACGACTTTGGTAAGCAAGCGAAAAAATAACTGTTTTACCCATCGCATCAGCTAGTTTATGCTGGGCCTTTAGAGATTGAACATGCACTGAGCGAAGGGTTCTGCATAGGGGAAATTTACTCTTTGTTGCCTACATGGGTGTAAGCCAGTAGAGTAACGCAGGAGCAGCTACCTAGCCCACTAGGTTACAAATCTCGCGCCGCGATTAAATCGCACCTAGATTGAACAAACTTTAATCCTGAAAGGTCAACAGGCCCTTAATGTTATGAGCGATTTTATAAACCCTTTAACGGGTGTAGTGAGTAGTCACTTTATTAGTCACAGCCAAGATATTGGTCAACTAGTTTACTGGCATAAATATGCAGGCGATCACATACATGTTCGCCAATTCGGGCAGCTTCGCTGGCTGCTAATTAACGATACATTGCAATCGGTGATAGCGCTTAACAATCCACAGCGCTTACTATTTCCACATTTAACCTATTTAGCTAAGCAGTGGCAAACCTTAGCACCGCCAAATCATGTGTTAGAACTTGGTCTTGGCGGTGGCGCTATACGTAATTACTTACAATACACTTACCCGCAGGCACACGTAACATCAGTTGAAAAAAATGCAGATATAATTGCCTGCTATACAGATTTTTTCGCTCTTAAAAACCAAAGTGATGTGCAGTGTGATGACGCGCAAAATGTACTTAGCAAGGCACATAACCATGACTGGATTATTCTTGATTTATTTAGCCAGATAGATGCACCACGATTTTTGTTTGAACGCGCTTTTTATCAAAAAATATACGATGCGCTAAACGCAGGTGGCACGTTATTTATTAACTTTTTATCGCAACATGAGTCGCAGTTAATTCAGTTACAGCAATTACTATTTAATGTGTTTGGCGTAAAAGTAAGCCCGCATAAAATTGCGGGCTTTGTGAATCATATTATTATTGTTACTAAAGCTGGTAATTAAACCGATAAGTTAAAGGTAACAGGCCCATCGTTACACAAGCTCACTTGCATATCGGCGCCAAACTCCCCCGTTGCCACGCTAATACCCTGCGCTTTAGCTTGAGTTACAAAGTACTCGTAAAGCGCGTTTGCTTGGCTAGGTGTGGCTGCCGATGAAAAGCTTGGGCGCATACCTTTTTTAGTATCCGCCGCTAACGTAAATTGCGACACCACGAGTAACTCACCGCCTATATCTTTTAGGCTTAAGTTCATTTTGTCGTTTTCATCGGTAAATATTCGGTAATTACTTACCTTGTGCAATAGCTTATCTGCGGTTTGCTTATCGTCTGGTTTTTCAACACCGAGTAACAATAAAATACCTTGGCCAATTTCACCTATAACTTGGTTATCAACTTCTACTTTTGCGTGTTTTACACGTTGTATTAAGCCTTGCATTTAACTGCGTTCCTCTGTTTTTAGTTCTTCATCAATGTCTATTTCTGGTGTTTGTGGTACATGATTAGGGCTTATACAGGCGGTAAATTCGGCCCCTAATAGCACCACCACCCACGACAAATACACCCACACAAATAAAATAGGAATGGTCGCAACAGCGCCATAAATTACTTCGTACGAAGGAAAATGGCTAATATAAAGCGCAAAGCCTTTTTTAGTCAGCTCAAATAATACTGCCGCAAAAAGAGCACCAGGTAGCGCAGCCCTAATAGATACAGGCGTGTTAGGTACTAAAGTGTATAACATTAAAAAGCCAACCATTGAAAAGCCATAAGGTACCAATTTTAACAAAAAGCCACTAAACCCAGGAATGCCCTGATCGGCAAACGACACTAACGAGACAATATACGATGTAACACCAATACTTGCGCCCAGCAGTACGGGGCCTAAGCTCAATACCATCCAATAAACCGCAAAGGAGATCATCATGGGGCGTTTTTTCTTAATACGCCAAATGCGATTAAGCGTGGCATCAACATTACGTATAAGCAGCAATGCAATCGCCGCTAAAAAGCCAATACCCACCGCGGTCATTTGGTTCGCATTGCCAGCAAAGGAGCTGATATGCTCTTTAATAACATCAGACGAGGTAGGTACAAAGTTAGTAAACAAAAAGCTCTCTATGGCTATGCGGGTCGATTCAAACCCCGGGAAGGCCGAAAATATTGCCACGCCTACCGCTATCAAAGGCACTAAAGAAAGCAAAGTAACATAGGCAAGGTAGCCTGCATTCACTGTAATTTGATCGTCTATACAGCGGTTAACGTACTGCATCCACCAACCTGGCTGTTGCCTTAAAAAGGAGATAGCTTGCTGTTTATAAAGGGAGAGCTTATCATTCATACAATTGACTTGTGCTAATCGAATTTTGATTATGATAGCAATCAGCACCATAATTTACAGCACTTACTGGTAAATAGGGATCCAAATGAAAAAACAAACATTACTTAGCGCCTCGGTACTGGCCATTACGCTTACTTTATCGGGCTGTCAGTCGGCCTATTATTCTGCAATGGAAAAAGTAGGTGTACATAAGCGCGACATTCTTATTGACCGCGTAGAAGAAACCAAAGACTCACAAGAAGAGTCGCAAGAAGAATTTCAATCAGCACTTGAGCGCCTAACGACCTTAATTAATTTTGATGGCGGCGAGTTACAAGATGCCTACAATCAACTTAATGATGATTATGAGTCAAGCTTAGCAGCCGCTAATGAAGTGTCGAGCAATATTAATAAAGTTGAAGACGTAGCCGAAGCCCTTTTTGACGAATGGAGCGATGAGCTTGAGCAATACAAAAGCGCGTCGCTTAAACGCGAAAGCAGTAAAAAGCTAGCGGCTACACAACGCCAATTTAGCCAGTTACTGCGTTCTATGCGCAGTGCAGAGAGCAAAATGGAGCCAGTGCTATCGTCTTTACAAGATAACGTACTGTACTTAAAGCATAACTTAAACGCACAAGCGGTTGCCGCTATTAAAGGCGAATTCACTAATTTAAAGCGTGATATTCAAGTACTGATGAACGACATGAATAAATCAATTGCCGATTCAAACAAGTTTATAGAACAAATGAATAACGCAGGCTAAGTGTTTAAATTTGCCTGACATAGCCTGCATAATGCAGGCTTTTTTGTTACGTTTTGTTACCTTTGAAGCATTCTTCAATTCACCGATGTTGCTATACTTTTATAAAAATAATAATAGAAAACAACAATGAAACTAAAAACCACCAGCCTTGTATTTATTTGTGGATTACTTAGCGCTTGCGAAACCGCCAATCGCATTGAGGTGATTGCAGGAGAAAACACGCTTACCCCGCAGCATCAAACAGGCGAGCGAAAAGGACGCTTTTATAACCTCTACCCTGGCAAAAAAACCTACCCCACCACCTGCGAAACTGACTGCTACCCACCAAGCCCTAAATTACAATGCAAACAAAACGCTGAAGATTGCCAATTTATTGCTGCGCAAAAGCCAATTAATTTAAATACGGGCTTTACCGTGCGCTGGCTAGGACACGCGGGGTTTATGATCCGCACACCCAACGGACAATACGTGCTATTTGACCCTGTAAAAGAGCAGTTCGACTCACCTGTTGATTTAGCCTTTAGGTTAGCCTCAGGGTTTTACAGACAACCCGGCGATTGGCTTACACAAAACGAGCTTAAAAGCTTAAGTGCAGTGATGTACTCGCATATTCATTACGATCACTTTAATAAAGCCGATATAGAAGAGCTTGGTAATAAACCTCGCTACTTAACGCCATTAGGTATGGCCGACAACTTCCCTACTGGTGGGTACAACATTAGCGAAATGGCCTGGTATGCAAAAACCCTGCTTGATGATTTAACGATTCATGCCCTACCAGCGCACCACTTTAGTAGCCGCGTATTGGTGCCCTTTATTTACGAAGATAACGATAAAGACCTATGGAATGGCTGGTTGCTTGAGCAAAACGGCAATACCTTATTTTTTGCAGGCGACACCGGTTATTCAAAGCACTTTAAAGACATTCAGCAAAAATATGGTGATATAGACATATGTCTATTACCCATAGCGTCGTATTACAGTGAAGAGAACCCTAAATGGTATCGTTATGTGCACACCACCCCAGAGGATGCACTGAACGCGTCGCAAGATCTTAACTGCAAAGTAATGATACCGTGGGGTTATGGTAACTCAAGTTGGAAAATGGGCGACCGGACAAGCCATTCAGCACTGTTAAGATTGCTACATATGCACAATAAAATGGCTTCAACCACACCCTTATATATTTTAAACGAAGGCGAAAGTATTTCACTGTAACTCATTGCTGAACTGATTTAGGATGATTGTTATATCTAAATACATATCAACATTGAGAAATTAATGAAAAAACACGCATTAGCTTTAAGCTGTTTATTAAGCGCCCCAGTAATGGCCATTGATGTAGCATACACATCAACCCCAATTACTATTGATGGCGTGTCTGAAAGCGCATGGGATAAAGCAACGTGGCATGATATGCTTCATTTAATGGATGGCACCCTGCCCACATCAGAGGCCGACTTTAAAGGCCGTTACCGCCTATTGTGGGATAAAAACTACCTGTATTTACAAGCGGATATAACTGACGATGTACTTATTGATACGCACCCAGACCCGACCGTAAAATATTGGGATGACGATGCGCTGGAAATTTTTATCGACAGCGATGCCTCGGGTGGGATTCACCAATTTAACCATACTGCAATGGCTTATCATATTGGTCTTGATAATCAGGCTGCCGATTACGGCCCCGATAAAAAGGCCCATTTGTATAGCGACCACCTAATCAGTAACTGGAAGCGCAATACCAAAGCGCCCTATAACATCACCTGGGAAGTCGCTATAAAGCTCTACCCTAACGATTACCAAGAAGGCGCTGTAAACACACCCATTACGCTAAGTGAAAAACACGTCATTGGATTTATGCTCGCGTATTGCGATAACGATGGCAGCAAGGTGCGTGAGCACTTTATGGGCTCTCACAAAGTACAGCCAGTAAACGGCGACAGAAACCGTGGTTTTATAGATGCAAACGTATTTGGCAAAATTACCCTGCTGCCAAAAAATAAGTAACTACCAATAAAATAATTGAAAACGTTGGGTTGAGCGTAGCGAAACCCAACGAAAAAATACCCTACCAACAATTACAGATGCTTTGCATTATCGAGTGTTTCAGCTCTGACTCTTTTACTGCTCACTCCCTTCTCTTTGTGCAAATATTTTTTAAGTGAATTATTCACAAAGAGGTTAAGAGGCGCTGCGCTTTTAGAGATAAATACATTTGGCAGTTTCACTATAGAACGGACTATAAATACTGGTGCATTTGGAAAAAGCATTCTACCGCCAAAAAGTAACCATTAATAAATAGTTGAGACGTAGGTTGGGTCGAGCGCAGCGAAACCCAACGAAAAAATATCCTAGCACCAATTACAGATGCTTTGAGTTATCGAGTGTTTTAGCTCTGACTCTTTTACTGCTCACTCCCTTCTCTTTGTGCAAATATTTTTTAAGTGACTTATTCACAAAGAGAATAAGAGGCGCTGCGCTTTTAGAGATAAATACATTTGGCAGATTCACTATAGAACGGACTATAAATACTGGTGCATTTAGAAAAAGCACTCTACCGCCAAAAAGTAGCCACTAATAAATAGTTGAGACGTAGGTTGGGTTGAGCGCAGCGAAACCCAACGAAAAAATCCCCTAGCACCAATTACAGATGCTTTGAGTTATCGAGTGTTTCAGCTCTGACTCTTTTACTGCTCACTCCCTTCTCTTTGTGCAAATATTTTTTAAGTAAATTATTCACAAAGAGAATAAGAGGCATTGCCTTTTAGATCTCAATACTAATAACTAAAAACTGAAAGCTTCTCTACTTTAAAAACAAAAAAGCCGCTGTATTTTGCAATACAGCGACTTTTACTATGCATACTCTAAAGGCAATTAAGCTTTAGCTGCACGACCCGCACGTTTACGCTCACTTTCAGTTAAGTGACGTTTACGAATACGAATGTTCTCAGGTGTTACTTCTACTAACTCGTCATCATCGATGAACTCAAGCGCTTGCTCAAGTGTGTAGTTCAATGGTGGCGTAAGTGTTTGCGCTTCATCTGTACCAGATGCACGAACGTTAGTAAGTTGCTTACCTTTAAGTGCGTTAACTGTTAGGTCGTTATCACGGCTATGAATACCGATAACCATACCTTCGTAAACTTCAACACCGTGGCCGATGAATAATTTACCACGCTCTTGTAGGTTGAATAATGCATTAGTAAGTGCTTTACCAGTTGCATTTGCAATCATTACACCGTTCTTACGTGAACCAATAGTACCACCTTTATGAGGACCGTAGTGATCGAACGTATGGTACATAAGACCTGAACCAGAGGTAAGCGTCATGAAATCAGTTTGGAAACCGATTAAACCACGGCTTGGGATCATAAAGTCCATACGCATACGGCCTTTACCATCTGGAGACATGTCGGTAAGTTCACCTTTACGAAGACCAATTTGCTCCATGATAGAACCTTGGTGTTCTTCTTCACAGTCAATTGTTACTGTTTCGTACGGTTCTTCTAGTACACCGTCTACTTCACGTAGAATAACTTCAGGACGTGATACAGCTAGCTCGTAACCTTCACGACGCATGTTTTCGATTAAGATACCAAGGTGTAATTCACCACGGCCAGATACACGGAAGCTATCTGGGTTATCCGTTTCTTCAACACGAAGTGCAACGTTGTGTACAAGCTCGTTTTGTAAACGCTCAAGAATGTTACGTGAGGTTACAAATTTACCTTCTTTACCAGCAAACGGTGATGTATTTACAGAGAACGTCATTGTTACTGTAGGCTCATCAACACTTAGTGGAGGTAGCGCTTCAACATTGTTAGGTGCACACACTGTGTCTGAAATTTTAAGCTCACCAATACCCGTTACTGTTACGATATTACCTGCGTAACCACGGTCAGTTTCAATACGCTCAAGGCCTAAGTAGCTTTGCACTGAACCAATTTTACCGTTACGAGTTGTACCATCAGCACTGATGATAGTCACTTGTTGGTTTGGCGCAACAGAACCACGCTTAATACGACCAACACCAATTACACCTTTATAAGAGTTGTAATCAAGCTGAGAGATTTGCATTTGGAAATCACCTTCAGGATCAGCTTCTGGTGGTGATACTTCGTCAACAATCATTTGGAACATAGGTTCCATGTTGTCAGACGGCTCGTCTAAATCTAATGTAGCCCAGCCGTTGATTGCTGAAGCGTAGATTACTTTAAAATCTAACTGTTCATCAGTTGCACCTAGGTTATCAAATAAATCAAAGATTTGATCCATAACCCAATCAGGGCGTGCACCTGGTTTGTCAATTTTATTGATAACAACAATTGGCTTTAAGCCTTGCGCAAATGCTTTTTGCGTTACGAAACGCGTTTGCGGCATTGGACCTTCTTGAGCATCAACAAGTAATAATACTGAGTCAGCCATCGAAAGTACGCGTTCAACTTCACCACCAAAATCGGCGTGTCCCGGGGTATCTACGATATTGATATGGTAATCTTTCCATGAAATGGCCGTATTTTTAGCCAAAATGGTAATACCACGTTCTTTCTCAATGTCGTTTGAGTCCATCACACGCTCTTCGTTACCGCCGCGTGTTTCTAATGTACCTGATTGCTCAAGTAGTTTGTCAACCAACGTTGTTTTACCGTGGTCAACGTGCGCGATAATCGCTATATTTCTTAACTGTTCGATGCTCATATTTTTACTCAGAGAAGTTTATTCTCATTGATCCTGCAAGATCTACGCACTCATCTGCGTTTTCACCAGATGTCCCAGCATAGGATTTAAAAGGGCGCATATTATCCCTCATTAATGACATGGATGAAAGTTTATCCAATATAATTTTAAAAACTTTCTCAATACTTTTACTAAGTATCTGTTTTTTATATGACAATTATATGAAATAAATTTCGGAAAATTACATAAATTGTCATTTTTTAGCTAATTTGTTGTTTGCTTTGGCACTATTTACTATTTAAGTTAAGCTGATTTAGGTGATTAAAATACGTGCAGAATAAAGCGTGAAATTTTTGCACCAATATGGATATTTTACGCACCACAAAAGTGCAAAGTGTATGGCCACTTTTGTGCAATAACAATTTTAGTCTTAATAAACAGCAAGTTAAAATAATGGCATAAAATCGGCTTACCTAAATCCAAAGCATTTAATGCAGCAATAATAAAACCCAACAGTTGGAGGACACATGTCACAATCGGTTTTAGATTTTATTAAAGAAAATGACGTTAAGTTCATTGATTTACGCTTTACTGATACTCGAGGTAAAGAACAACATGTTTCTATTCCTCATCACCAAGTAGATGAAGATTTTTTTGAAGACGGCAAAATGTTTGACGGCTCTTCAATTGCAGGTTGGAAAGGCATTAACGAATCAGACATGGTACTTATGCCTGTAGCTGATTCAGTAAAATTAGACCCATTTACAGAAGAAGCAACGCTTATCGTGCGTTGTGATGTTGTAGAACCATCTACGTTACAAGGTTACGAGCGTGACCCTCGTTCGGTTGCTAAGCGCGCTGAAGAGTACATGAAATCTACCGGTATCGCAGACACAGTTTTATTCGGCCCTGAGCCAGAATTCTTCCTATTTGATGATGTTAAATACAAGTCAGATATGTCTGGTTCTATGTACAAAATTGATGCTGTTGAAGCAGCATGGAACTCAGACAAAGAGTATGAAGGCGGTAACACTGGCCACCGTCCAGGTGTTAAAGGTGGTTACTTCCCTTGTTCACCGGTTGACTCTTCACAGGATTGGCGTTCAGCTACGTGTTTAGTACTTGAAGAACTAGGCCAAGTAGTAGAAGCGCACCACCACGAAGTTGCTACAGCTGGTCAAAACGAAATCGCGACTCGCTTTAATACAATGGTTTTAAAAGCGGATGAAATCCAAGAGATGAAATATGTTATCCATAACATGGCTCACCTTTACGGAAAAACAGCCACATTTATGCCTAAGCCTGTTGTAGGTGATAACGGCTCTGGCATGCACTGTCACCAATCTCTAGCAAAAGACGGTGTTAACCTTTTTGCTGGTGATAAGTACGGCGGTCTTTCTGAAGATGCACTTTACTACATTGGCGGTATTATTAAGCATGCTAAAGCAATTAACGCATTTGCAAACGCTTCTACTAACTCGTACAAACGTTTAGTACCAGGTTTTGAAGCGCCGGTAATGCTTGCATACTCTGCGCGTAACCGCTCTGCATCTATCCGTATCCCAGTAGTACCATCTGAAAAGGGTCGTCGTATAGAAGTACGTTTCCCTGATCCAACAGCTAACCCTTACCTAGCATTTGCTTCAATGCTAATGGCTGGCCTTGACGGTATTAAAAACAAAATCCACCCTGGCGATGCTATGGATAAGGATTTATATGACCTACCTGCAGAAGAAGCAGCAGAAATTCCACAAGTTGCATCTTCTTTAGAAGAAGCGTTAGAAGCACTAAGTGCTGATCGTGAATTCTTAACGCAAGGTGGCGTATTTACCGATGATTTAATCGACGCTTACATTGCTCTTAAATCTCAAGAAGTTGAAAAGCTTAACATGACAACTCACCCAGTTGAGTTTGAAATGTACTACAGCGTTTAATACGCTGTAGAGTAAATTATCGATAAGATAATAAATGTGTGTTCTCAAGCCCGCTTAGCGGGCTTTTTTTTATGGTAAATTAGGGTTATCTCCACTAAAGTTATGTAATTACAAAAGATGCAGGGTAGCAATGTGAATTACAGGATATTATTACTATTTTTTGCTTTAGGATTAAGCATTTATAGTTACGCAGGCAATGATAAGATTTATGCTTGGAAAGATAAAAATGGTGTTTTAGTGTTCTCAGATACACCACGCAGCGGCGCGCATGAAATAAAATTAAATAGCCAAGATCTTACTTTGTCTGATACCGATAAACACACCCCTGATTCACTACAACCAACGCGCCTTAATCGTTTTCAAATTATGATATCGTCACCTACTCACAACCAAACTGTGCGCGAAAACACAGGCTCAGTGTACGTCACAAGCCGAATAACACCGCGTTTTGAGGCAGGCTTTACTGTACAGCTATTTTTAAACGGTAATGCGTATGGGCCTGCAAGCGGTTTATCAACATTTGCTATACGGAACGTTGAAAACGGCACTCATACTTTGTATCTCAAACTTTATAACAAACAAAATCAAGCCATTGCTATCAGTCAGCCTAGCACCTTTGTTATGCAAAGAAAGGCTATAAACTAAGTACAATGACTCAGATAATAAAATTAGCGCAGCAGTATTTACTGATCAAAACTTGCTTGCAAATATTAACGCACTAAAGTGGTGCAAAGATGCCAAACAATCAAAATTTCAGCCCCGAACTTCTTAATGCCATTTGGCAAAACCAAACAACATCGGTCATGTTACTTGATAAAAATTTTATCCTTGTTTATGCCAATACCAGCACTAGCGAGCTACTTGGCCTGGGTAAAAAACGCATTATTGGGCAGACCTTTAACAGCTTATTTAATTACCACTCTGTAGATTTAGAGCGCATAGCTCAGTACTCACTTATTGATGGTGTAGATTGCAGCCAGCACAGAGCTGACGTGGTCTTTATAGATTCTCGACATGCAAAAATAGCCATTACATCACGCCAAGTTAAATTTGAAAACGAGCGCTATATTTTGCTCGAGTGCCGTAAAACCGATGAAGAAATAAAACACGACAAAGCCTCTAATCAAATGCATCAATATCAAGCAGCGCGAAATTTGATTAGAGGACTTGCTCATGAAATTAAAAATCCTTTAGGAGGAATACGCGGAGCGGCGCAGTTATTGCAGTACGAGGTGGATCAACAAGAAAGGGACGAATGCGCTGAACTTATAATTGAGCAAGCAGACCGATTACGTGAATTAGTTGATAGGCTACTTGGGCCAAATCAGCTTCCGCAAAAGTCGTATGGCAATATTCACCAAACACTTGAGTCGGTTGTCAAATTAAGCACATTAGATAACTGTAAAAATATTAATCTAGTTAAAGACTACGATCCAAGTATTCCAGATGTGTTTATTGACCAAGGCAAAGTTCAGCAAGTAGTACTTAACATAGTTCGTAATGCTCAACAGGCGTTAGTGGATGGCGGTGAAATAAAAATAAAAACCCGCATTAATCATCAATATCGCCGCCCCGGAAAAGCCCCTAAAAAAGCCTTGTTGATCCAGGTTTCTGATAATGGACCAGGCATAGACCCTAGCGTTCGCGAGACATTGTTTTACCCGATGATCACCAACAAAGAAGGTGGCTCAGGGCTAGGGCTTTCAATCGCACAAACGCTCATCGATCAGCACGATGGTTATATAGACTGCGATAGCTGGCCTGGCCATACTGAATTTAATATCTATCTGCCTTTTGCAGATTAATGTTTTGGAGTTGGCATGAAAACAGTTTGGCTTGTAGATGATGACGCATCAATTCGCTTTGTATTAGAAAAGGCACTAACACGTGCAGGATTTGAAGCAGAAAGCTTCGCCAATGCGCAAGACGTGTTAAGTGCGCTAAAATTTAGCCAGCCAACCGTGCTGGTATCTGACGTACGGATGCCAGGCATGGATGGCATGGCACTGCTTGAACTGATAGCAGAGCAAAACCCTGGGCTGCCGGTTATTATAATGACCGCGCACTCAGATTTAGACTCTGCAGTTAACGCGTTTCAAAAAGGCGCGTTTGAGTACTTAGCCAAACCCTTTGATTTAAACGAAGCAGTGGCCTTAATCGAAAGCGCCTGCAGAGCAAACTCAACTAAAAAAACCAAACGTAAACAAGCCCCACCTAAAAGTGCCCATATTATTGGCGAAGCCCCTGCGATGCAGGAAGTGTTCAGAGCGATAGGTAAACTCTCGGCTTCAAGTATGAGTGTACTCATTAATGGTGAGTCAGGCACAGGTAAAGAGCTTGTGGCCAGTGCTTTACATAACCACAGCCCGCGTAAAGAAAACCAGTTTATTGCATTAAACATGGCCGCTATTCCAAAAGAGCTTGTGGAATCTGAGTTATTTGGCCACGAAAAAGGCGCATTTACGGGTGCCGATAGCGTTCGTAAAGGCCGCTTTGAACAAGCCAATGGCGGCACACTGTTTTTAGATGAAATAGGCGATATGCCACTGGATGTGCAAACACGTTTATTACGCGTACTCGCCGATGGTGAGTTTTACCGTGTGGGCGGACACCAAAGTATTAAGGTTGATGTACGCATTATTGCTGCAACGCATCAAAATTTAGAAGATTTGGTAAAACAGGGTAAATTTAGGGACGATTTATTTCATCGTTTAAACGTTGTGCGCCTTCGTTTACCAGCTCTTAGAGAAAGAACCGAAGACATCGAACGCTTAGCGCAACACTTTTTACACAAAAGCGCAAAAGACCTACAAGTAGAAAGTAAAGTTCTCAGCCCAAAAGCCACAGAGCAACTTAGGCTATTTAGCTGGCCTGGTAATGTGCGCCAACTCGAAAATACCTGTCGCTGGTTAACCGTTATGGCCCCTGGTGAATTAGTAAGTGAGCAAGACCTACCACCAGAGATCATTGATGCGGCGCCTGTTCAACAAGAAGGTGATTGGCTTGATGCGTTTCAGCAATGGCTCAACCAAGAGCTTAAGCAAGGTAAAGAAAATATTTGGCCTGATATTCAAGCACAACTTGAAACTCGCCTGATAAAAACAGCATTAGCTAATTGCTCTGGCCATAAACAAGATGCAGCCATAAAAATTGGCTGGGGGCGCAACACGTTGACCCGCAAATTAAAAGAGCGCAATATTAACTAGTTTCTAACTGTTACTCGTTGGCCTTAGGATGAAATTAATAGAACACATTCCATTATTTAAACAAATGGAAATAGTGAATAGATTGCACTTTTTTAAAGAATTCACCCTTGCTGAACGCCAAGTGCTACTAGAGTCGTTTGGGTTATTGTATTTAGTTAACCAGCATCAGCATTTATTTAAACAATACGATAACGACAAACGCTTATACATTGTATTAAGTGGTGCGTTACTTGTTTTTAAACATAACCACTTGCTGGAGCTTGGCACTATAGAGCCCGGTGAGTTTATCGGTGAAGGTGCATTTATTAATAACCGCGAGCGCAGTACGAGCGCTCGCGCTAAAACCGACACCATAGTACTTGCCATTACCCCAGAGGCACTGACCCGCTTACCTAATGTGATACGCGAAAAAATTAAAGATAGGATCATAGAAGGTATGAGCTTACGCATTGCTAAACTTAGTGAGCACATAGAAACCCACGGTTAGATCAATCCATATAAACAATCTGCAATGAGCAATCAAGCCAACCGGGATTATTTACGTGTGCCGTAAATGTGTAAGTATCGGATGGTTTAGCCCCAAAGGGTGTATTTACCAATGGCTGTGAGTGGCTGTATGTTTGCGAGTAGGATTTATAATAAATAACAACATAACCATATAAATACTCCCACTTCAGTCTCACTACTGCACCACTGGGTAGCGAAAAATCAACATGCTCATTTACAAATTTGACCACTAAATCATTGTATTTATCGTCGCTGCATTGGGTTGTTCTTAGCTGCTTAGGCATAACAAATTGGCTATTGCTATCTGCATTTTTTAAATAAAAGCCTATATTGCCATCGCCATAAAAATGATTTGATCGCGTTGTATAGTTAACTTGTGGCTCGTAACCTAGCCCCTGCATAATAGTAGCTAGCTGCTCTGTCTCTTTTTGGTAAATTTTATCACTTGATAAAAGCAATGTGGCTTCACCAAAATCCGATGGGATATCTAGCTCTACGTATTCAAAAGGGAGGTTTTGTGCATTTAGTGCAGCGTCTAGCTGTTTGCGTTGCTCCTCTTGCAAGTTTTCGCTAAAAACATAAACAGTTGGTTGTTGGCACGCAGTTAATAGAAGTACCCACGCACAAATTAAAATTCCACTTTTCATAGTTACCCCTATTGATTACAAATGTAGTCTAGTAGAAGTAACTATTGATAGCAAAATTAACGTGTTTGGCTATCCAACCATGCATCAACACTTTGTCGAGTGTATAAAACTTCGTTAAATAAGCGATGACGTTCAAATTCTAACTTTGATTTTTTAAGTGGATCACCACTAATTAGCCGACTGTGCGTATCATTGAACTTAGAAATAACCGAAAAACCGCGTTCATCTTTCTCTTTTTCTGTTTTTACCGAGTTAGCCAGGTGAGCTCTTACATCATCTGCTGTCAGCATATCTGAATTATCTAAGCCCATTAGCTCTTTTTTCATTGCTAATCTAATGCCCATTTACTGCTCCAATTATATGCAGACCTAAACAATTAAAACGGTTAAATTCTTACCATTTATGTAGGTACACTTTTTATTTGCCAAAGCAATAGCAAATAGCACACCAAATTTTTGCCAGAGCATACGCATCAAATGCTGCAGTTTTTTTAAAGTTGAAAAAGTTTTATATTTATCACACTTTTTTTATCCCGCTAGGGCGCGCTTGCTAGGTGCAAAAAACTGTGCAAGCCTTTATACTTGCTGCTTATGCGCCACCAACAGAGATAACCATGTCAGAAGAATATATAGAAATTGAACTTGAAGAAGAGCCCATAGAGCTTTGTAAATTACTAAAAGTACTCGATTTAGTAGAAGGTGGCGGTCAAGCTAAAAACCTTATAGCTGAAGGTTATGTTGGGGTTAACCATGAAATATGTACAATAAAACGGAAAAAATTATACAGTGGCGATGTACTTGAATTTGATGGCGAGCTTTTTCAACTCACTTTAAGTGAAGATGCAACCCCTGTAGAGCGCCCAGTGGTAACAACCCAGCCGCAGGTAGAAAAAGCGCCCAATGAAACAGCGCAAAAGCCTGCAAAAAATAAAAGAAAACGCACTAAAAAACCAAAGGTTGATGAAAAAACAGGGCGCCGCCCTATCTCATTTGGCTAGTCATTAGCGCTTTGTGCCATTTTTATTATATGTATAGGCTCGCTTGAACAGTGAGCCTTTTTGCTCTTTAATTACCTCGTAAATTACAATAAAAACAAGGTAATAATATGGCAACCTCCGTCACCCCTAATTGGTTTAAACCCGTCCTATGGGCAGCACTTATTTGGAATTTACTAGGTGTTTTTGCATTTGTAATGCACCTTATGATGACCCCCGAAATGATAAGTAAACTCCCGCTAGATCAACAAGCTGCCTATTCAAACGTACCTTTGTGGTCGACCATTGCATTTGCTGTAGCGGTATTAGGTGGCTCCCTTGGCTGCATACTACTACTGGCCAAAAATGCGCTTGCAACACCTACATTTGCGCTATCGTTGGTAGCGATATTTATTCAGCAGTTTTATAACTTCTTTGTGATAAATAGCATTAAAATGCTGGGAATAAGCGCAGTGTTTATGCCTATTTTAGTGATTGTTATTGCGTTTTTGCTTTTATATTTAAGTATAAAAAGCAAACAACAAGGTTGGTTAAACTAACCTTTCCTCCTTTTTTAAACTCATTTTTTGCTACTTGAAAAAACAATTTTAGGTAGCACTTCTATACTAAGACTGTCTAAAAAACATACATTGCACAACCTGCTTTTTAGCCTGATTTGTCATATTTATTATCTCTGGTATGCACTTTGCAAACTAATGGCAAATAAACACGTTATTTTATCAAGGACATAATCCTAACTATCAAAGGGGCAAAAAATGAATAGTTTCGACACCCAACAACAATTAACGATTAATGGCGAGCAATACCATATTCACTCACTTAAAGGATTAGGCGACAAAGCAAAGCGATTGCCCTTTTCTCTCAAAGTATTACTAGAAAACCTGCTACGCAATGAAGATGGCGTAAATATAAAAGAGCAAGACATTCAGGCCCTCCTTGACTGGGACCCTAAAGCAAAACCCTCAGCTGAGGTGGCTTTTACACCCGCCCGTGTTGTCATGCAAGATTTTACAGGTGTTCCCGCCATTGTTGATTTAGCTGCCATGCGTGATGCAATGGAAAAGCTAGGTGGCGATCCTGCAAAAATAAACCCGCTTTCACCTGCTGAACTTGTAATAGATCATTCTGTTCAAGTAGATGGCTACGGTGACGACGGTGCGTTTGATTTAAATGCCAAGCTAGAATACGAGCGTAACAAAGAACGCTACGAATTTTTACGCTGGGGGCAGACTGCTTTTGATAATTTAAAGGTAGTCCCACCTGCTACAGGTATTGTTCACCAAGTAAACTTAGAGTTTTTAGCGCGTGTTGTTTTTAACGACAGTAAGAACGGAAAATCAATAGCCTACCCAGACACACTGGTAGGGACTGATTCGCACACCACCATGATTAATGGCTTAGGTGTGTTAGGCTGGGGCGTAGGCGGTATTGAAGCCGAAGCCGCCATGCTTGGGCAACCAATTAGCTTACTTATTCCTCAAGTGGTGGGCTTTAAATTAAATGGCCGTTTACCCGAGGGTACCACTGCTACCGATTTAGTGCTTACCGTTACCGAAATGCTACGTAACCATGGAGTGGTGGGTAAATTTGTTGAGTTTTATGGTGATGGCCTAGCTGATTTACCGCTAGCCGATAGAGCAACCATTGCCAACATGGCGCCAGAGTACGGTGCAACATGTGGTATTTTCCCAATTGATGATGAAACCATTAACTACCTGCGTTTAACAAACCGCGATGAAGATCACCTTAAACTGATTGAAGACTACGCTAAACACCAAGGCTTATGGCGCCATGAAGGCGACGAAGCGCATTACACCGATACCCTAGAGCTTAAATTAGACGATGTAGTGCCAAGCCTTGCAGGTCCTAAGCGCCCACAAGACAGAATTACACTTGATAAAGCTGGTGATGTGATAGGCCAGCACCTTAAAGGTTTCCAAGATGAGCGTATGGCGCGTCGTGATAAAAGCGATATTGAAGAAGCACGCATTGAAAGTGAAGGCCCAACCACTAACCCAGATGAACCAGTAGACGAAGCGCAGTTTATGGGGGCAGCCAAAGTAAAATTTAAAGGCCAAGAATTTGAGCTAAACGACGGTGCCTGTGTTATTGCCGCCATTACAAGCTGTACAAACACTTCTAACCCCAGTGTAATTTTAGCCGCAGGCTTAGTAGCTAAAAAAGCCAAGCAGCTAGGTATTAACGTAAAACCTTGGGTTAAAACATCGCTTGCACCGGGCTCACAAGTGGTCACCGACTACCTTGAAAAAGCCGACCTAATGGATGACCTAGAGGCATTAGGCTTTAATTTGGTCGGTTATGGCTGTACCACGTGTATAGGTAACTCAGGCCCGCTTGCAGATGAAATTAGCGAAGCTATTCAAAAACACAAATTGGTTGTAAGCTCTATTTTATCGGGTAACCGTAACTTTGAAGGGCGTATACACCAAGACGTTAAAATGAACTTTTTAGCCTCGCCTCCACTTGTGGTAGCGTATGCAATCGCAGGGCGTACAGACATAAATGTATACAACGAGCCACTTGCGCAAGATGAAAACGGTAACGATATTTACCTTAAAAACATTTGGCCAAGCGTAAGCGAAGTCAACGAACTAGTACAAAAAACGGTAACCAAAGAAATGTTCGAAAAAAGCTATGCTAACGTATACGAAGGCGACAGCCGTTGGCAAAAAATTCAAATACCTGATGGTAAGCTCTACGATTGGGATGAGGGGTCAACTTACATCAAAAAAGCACCATTCTTTGAGGGCATGAGCGTTGAGCCACCAGGCGTGCCAACAATTGAAGGGGCGCGTTGTTTGGCTAAACTTGGCGATTCAGTAACAACAGATCATATTTCTCCTGCGGGGGCGATTAAAGCTGAAGCGCCAGCCGGTATTTACTTACAGGAAAAAGGCGTAGAAAAAGCACAGTTTAACTCGTATGGTTCTCGCCGTGGTAACCACGAAGTGATGATGCGAGGCACATTTGCAAATGTTAGGCTTAAAAACTTACTCGCACCAGGTACAGAAGGTGGCGTTACTCGCACTCAACCTGATGACAAGCTTGCCAGCATTTACGATGCCGCAATGGAATATGAAAAGAGTAACACACCATTAATTGTGTTAGCGGGTAAAGAATACGGTACCGGTTCATCACGCGACTGGGCAGCAAAAGGCTCACTTTTATTAGGTGTAAAAGCGGTGGTTGCACAAAGTTATGAGCGTATTCACCGCTCTAACCTTATTGGTATGGGTGTGCTGCCTTTACAGTTTAAAGAAGGTGAGAGCCACGAATCATTAAACCTAACTGGCCAAGAGCAATTTGATATTGAAGGTTTGTACGATAAAACGAATGAAGTGAGCATTATTGCCACTAATGCTGAGGGCAAAAAAGTCAGCTTTAGTGCCGATGTACGTATAGATACCCCTAAAGAGTGGGATTACTACAAACACGGCGGCATTCTACAATACGTTTTACGTAATATGCTTGACTAATCATATACTTAAAACTAAAAAGCCTAGCAGTTGCTAGGCTTTTTTATGCGCGAATATTTCATCGCTTTTTACAAGCAAATTATACTTGCCTAGTACCCACCTATACTTTGTATTTCTTTACTGCGTTGCTCTAATTTTTGCTTTGCCTTTTCGGCATCTTCAAACAGTTTTTGAATAGATTCAGCGTTGTAAACGGTAGGTGTAGGTGGCTGGATACTCTTTTTTGAAGTGTTCGCACTGCTGCTTAAAATTGAAGTATCTTCTGCAGCTACAACCGTTACATCACGGGCATCAAGTGTTACCTCAATGCTTTTACCATCTTCATTAGGCGTATCAGAAAAATGCCATTGTCCGTTTTTATCTTGCCACTTATAAATTTTGCTACCTGGTTTAATTGTTGGCGCGTCGCTGTTTATACTTTGGGTAATTTTATCGCCTGCTTGCTTTGCACCTTGCACAGCCTGATTAAGCGTATTGGTAGATAACGCGACCATTTTTTCTTTAATTTTGTGCGATTCAGTACTAATTAACGAACTAGAAAGCCACGGCTGCCCATCTGGCTTTTTGAGATAAAATAATGAGATAACAGCAATGATCATGAATGATATTGCCAAGTAGGTGAAGTATTTCATAGCGTTCCTGCTTAAAAATGAATCCTTGAAAAACAAGTCTAATAAAAAATTCTTAATCAGGCAATTTTTTTGCAATAAAAAACGCAACCTAAATTGCGTTTAAATAGTTGTTTAGTATTCGCTTTTTTAAATACCGTCGCCGTCAATATGCAGCCCGCATTCGCGGTTTAAACCAAAAAAGCGCGTTTCTTCTTCGCTCATACCCGGCTCTAGTTTACGCGTAGTGTGCACATCACCCATCGACACATAACCTTGCTCCCATAACGGGTGGTAAGGTAAATCATGCTTAGTAAGGTATTGGTATACATCGCGGTTTGACCATTCAATAATTGGGTATACTTTTACCGTACCTCGGCTTATTTCGACAAATTGTTTGTCTGCTCGGGTCGATGATTGGTCACGGCGCAGGCCACTAAACCAAGTACCTGCACCTATTTCTTTTAATGCACGGGTCATTGGCTCAACTTTATTAAGCTGATTATATTGCTTAATACCAGCTTCGCCTTGTTCCCACAATTTACCGTACTTAGCTTCTTGCCACGCTGGGCTTAGCTCAGCTTTATACACTTTTAAATTAAGTGATAAACGCGTAGTCATTTGTTCAATAAACTGATACGTCTCTGGAAATAAATAACCTGTATCGGTTAATACCACAGGAATATCAGGACGCTGCGATGTTACTAAATGCAGCATTACCGCCGCTTGAATACCAAAACTTGATGATAAAAAAGCGGTATCCGGTAAGTGCTCTAGCGCCCATGCAACGCGCTGCTCCGCACTCATTGGTGCTAGTATGCCGTTTGCATCTGCAAGCAATGCCGCTTGGCTTTGCTTATCAAGCTGTAATATGTTTTTAAATTCACTCATGGTCAATTTTAAACCTCACCCACGCGCTGCGTGGGTATTTAATTTAAGCGTGAAAATCGGTTACTGATACTTTTACTTCTGCAACAATGCCTTTGCGAATTACAAAGTCACCAAAACATTCACCGTCGTTTCGCTCGCTTGCCCACTGGCCAATTAGCTTATCAAACGCATCTAGGTAAACATCTTCACCTACGTTTTCTAGGTACAGTTTTGGAATGCGTGTACCTTCTAAATTACCGCCCAAGTAAACGTTGTATTTACCAGGGCCTTTACCTACTAAACCGGCTTCTGCAAGCATTGCGCGGCCACAACCGTTAGGGCAACCTACAACACGCATAATAATGCTGTCATCAGGTATGCCATGCTTAGCAAGTAGTGCTTCGGTTTTTTCAATTAAGCTGGGTAAGTAACGCTCAGCTTCGGCCATCGCAAGCGGGCACGTAGGTAATGCTACACACGCCATTGAGTTTTTACGTTGCTCAGTGTCTTTGTCATCAATAAGGCCATGGTTACGGGCAATTTCTTCAATGACTGCTTTTTGATCGGCAGGCACACCGGCAATAATTAAGTTTTGGTTAGCCGTCATGCGCATATCGCCTTGGTGCACTTCTGCAATTTTACGACAACCTGTTTTTAATGGCTTACCTGGGTAATCTAAAATACGGCCGCTTTGAATAAATAACGTTAAATGGTGTTTACCATCAATGCCTTCTACCCAACCGATACGGTCGCCACGGTGAGTAAACTCATAAGGGCGACTTGGCGCAAAGCTTACACCGGCACGTTTTTCTACTTCTGCTTTAAATACATCTGTGCCAACGCGGTCTAGTGTGTATTTAGTTTTTGCATTTTTACGGTTTGAGCGGTTACCCCAATCGCGCTGCACTGATACAACGTGCTCAGCAATTTTCAGTGTGTGCTCAAGTGGTATAAAACCAAAGTCATCTGCTTTTCGCGGATACGTAGCCGTATCACCGTGGGTCATAGCAAGGCCACCACCTACAAGTACGTTAAAGCCAACAAGCTTGCCATCCTCTGCAATAGCGACAAAGTTTAAGTCGTTCGCATGCACATCAACTTCGTTGTTAGGCGGAATGGTAACCGTGGTTTTAAACTTACGCGGTAAATACGTTGAGCCTAAAATTGGCTCTTCTGTGGTTTCTGCTTTTTCGCCATTTAACCAAATTTCAGCGTATGCTTTCGTTTTTGGAAGTAAATGCTCAGAAATTTTTGCAGCCCACTCATACGCTTCTTGATGTAACTCTGACTCAACAGGGTTAGTCGTACATAGTACGTTACGGTTTACATCGCCTGCGGTGGCAATAGAGTCAATACCAACGCTATTTAGCATTTGGTGCATGCCTTTAATATTTGGCTTTAATACACCATGAAATTGAAACGTTTGACGTGTTGTTAAACGAATACTGCCGTAGCTTGTTTTTTCATCGGCAAATTTATCAATTGCTAGCCATTGCTCAGGCTTGATAATACCGCCAGGCATACGTGCACGTAGCATTACATTGTGCAGCGGCTCTAGCTTTTGCTTTGCACGCTCTGGGCGTATATCGCGGTCATCTTGCTGGTACATACCGTGAAAACGTATAAGTTGGAAGTTATCGGCTGTAAAACCACCGGTAATTTCATCTTTTAAATCTTGCTCTATGGTGCCACGTAAAAAGTTACTTTCTCTTTTCAAACGTTCGTTATCAGAAAGTTTTACGTTTTTATCTTGTTCGCTCATTTTAAATCCTAAATTTGTTACAGTGACGGCTGCTAGCTGTTAATAAAATAAGAAACGTGATTAATACACGTCTTTCTGATAGCGGTTAGCGCTACGTAAGTCTTTTAAATATTGCTCGGCGTCTTCGTAGCTTTTACCGGTGTTTTCGCTGATGATATCAACTAAGGCATTGTGTACATCTTTTGCCATGCGGTTTGCATCGCCACACACATAAAAATGCGCACCCGCTTCTAGCCACTCAAAAATTTCTTTTGAGTTTTTGCGTAGTTTGTCTTGAACGTATACTTTTTCGGCTTGGTCACGGCTAAATGCAACGTCAACTTTGCTTAATAGGCCTGATTTTAAATAACCCTGAATTTCTACTTGGTACAAGAAGTCTTGTGTAAAGTGTGGGTTACCAAAAAATAGCCAATTTTTGCCTTGTGCTTCTCGCGAGTCACGCTCTTGTAAAAATGCACGGAATGGCGCAATACCGGTACCTGGGCCAACCATAATAATGGGGGTATTATCATCGCTAGGTAAGCGGAAGTTATCGTTGTGCTCACTGAATACTTTAACTTTACACCCTTCTTCAGCACGACGCGCTAAATAACCAGAGCATCCGCCTAAATGTTCGCTGCCAAAGGCGTCAAACTCAACTAACCCTACCGTTAAGTGCACTTCTTCTTCAACCTCGCTTTGGCTTGAAGCGATTGAGTACAAGCGCGCTTGTAGTTTACGTAGGCAATCAACTAAGGTTTGTGCATCTATTTTTGCAGGATTTTGTGCCACTACATCAAAGATTTGACGGGGTTCAATGTATTCACGCATTGCAGCTTTATCTTCTACAAGCTTAAGTAGCTCAGGTGTGCCCGTTGCAACTGCGTATTTTTCTACAAAGCCAGGGTATGACTGAGTAAGCTCTAACTTTTCGATTAATGCATCGCGAATAGACAATGACTCTTCGCCCACTTTTACCTGTGTACTTGCATCGATTTGCGTGTGTGTTAGTAGCTCATCTACACGCGCTTCGTCATTTAAAAAGTACACACCTAATGAGTCACCAGGTAAGTAGGTAATGTCTGAGCCTTCAAGCGAAATCTCAACATGGCGAACATCTTTAGTAGAATCACGCCCTGTAATTTTTTGTACGGTAACAAGCTCTGCCGCAAATGGGTTTTGCTTAGTGTATTGGCTTGCTGCCGCTGTTGGCGCACCAAATGGCATAGAAACGACTTGCCCGCCTGCTGCGTCTTGCTGTGCTTTTAAATCAGGTTCGAATGCATCAAGTGCTCCAGTGATCCACGTGGCTGCTTCGTCATCATAATCAACATCTAGGTCGGCACGTTGGAAAATAGTTTCTGCGCCAAGTTTGTTTAAACGCGCTTCAAAATCTTTCGCGGTTTGACAGAAAAACTCATAGCTAGAGTCACCTAAACCAAGTACGGCGACTTTAACACCATCAAGCTTAGGTGCTTTTTTGGTGGTTAAAAACTCATACAATGTTTCAGCGTCTTCAGGTGGTTCACCCTCACCGTAGGTAGATACAACAACGGTTAAAAACTTTTCTTTTTTCAGGGCTGTAGGTTTGTAGTCAGACATGCTCACAAGTTTTACAGCTAAACCGCGCGACTCTGCTTGCTCTTTAAGCTTAGTCGCCACACCTTTTGCATTACCCGTTTGCGAGCCATACAAAATAGTTAACGGTGCAGCATCGCCTGCAGCGGCCGTAGGCGTTTGCCCACCAAGAGCTGACGCGTTTGCATTTGCTGCTAAGTAACCACTTACCCACGCCTGCTGAATCGGATTAAGTTCTGCCACTAAGCCTTGCAGCTTTTGTACTTGCTCTTGCGATAGCGGGCTTGCCGCTGCATTAAGTTGACCTAACAACATGAATTTGTTCCCCATAACCCTGAAAATTACATACAGCCCACGTTATGCGCTGTTCAAAATGAGTTTTACCCCACCCAGAGTAACTCTGCTGAGGTTTTATTAGTGTGCAGGATAGCGGGCTATGCGGTGAGAAAAAAAGAATAGAATCTGCTTTGTTATTCCATTTAGTTATTAATTTATATTAAGACCTTCAAAAACAGCTTAAAGGTTTATTATTGCTATTTTATTAATTTTGCATTTAACAAATTTGTAACTTTATACAGATAGTGTATGTTATTTACTCAACTATAAAAATAGGAACAATTATGTCACACGGGACATACAAAAATAAATTACTTAGCACGGCATTACTCATTGCCGCCACCCCAGCAATGGCCAATATCACAAATGGCGGCTTTGAGCAGTGGACAGGCAATGCGCCTGATGCATGGACCACCATTGATAGCGGCATTAATGTATCGCGCTCGACCAGTATCATAAATAACGCAAACAGCGCAGCAGCTGTTAACGTAACCACCGGCTCGCAAAGCAATACCGACTTATTACAACAAGTCAGTGTGGAGGCTGGCAAAACATATGATTTCTCCGTGGATGTATATCACACTGAAGGAAATATAAGAGCTCGCCTTTATGTAGATGGTTACCAAGGGTACTCTAACCAAGCGCAAACTAACCAGTGGCAAACAATTAGCCATAGCTATACGCCAAGCAGTAACAAAACCATTAATGTGGGTTTACGGTTTTACGATATGAGCGGCTTTGACGGCAATGAAACCGTTTATGTAGATAACTTTTTGCCTAATACAGACGGTGGCGCTTCAGGCAGCTGTAACGACCATAGCCTTACCTTAACACTTAATACCGATAACTACGGCAGCGAAACCAGCTGGGTGATTAATAACAGCCAAGGTAGCGGTATCGCAAACGGCAGTGGCTACGCCTCAAATACGCAATACAACGAGCAACTTTGTTTAACTGATGGTACTTACTCTTTAGTTATGAGCGACAGTTATGGCGACGGTATGTGCTGTAATGTTGGTAACAGTAGCTATAGCCTAACTTATGGCTCTACAGAGCTTGCAAGCGGTGCAAGCTTTAGCAGCACTGATAGCACCACGTTTGAGTTAGGCAGTGGCTCTGGCGGTGATACTGGTGGCGGCACTAACCCAACACCCACAGGTTACTACGTAACAACTCAGGGTTTATCGGGCTATGCATTAAAAACTGAGCTTTATAACATTATCAAAAATCACAGCTCGCAAGGTTACTCAGCTATTTGGAATTTTTACGACTCCTCAGCACGCGATAAATACTTTGAAAACGATAACAGTATTTTAGATATGTATAGTGAAAAGCCAAATGGTAGCGACAGCTATACCTATACCGCGGTGAGCGATCAGTGTGGTACTTATAACAGTGAAGCCGATTGCTATAACCGTGAGCATTCATTCCCTAAAAGTTGGTTTGGTGGCACTGTTGAACCAATGAATTCAGACGTGCACCACATCTACGCTACCGATGGGTATGTTAATTCAAAACGCAGTAACTTCCCGTTTGGTGAAGTAGCAAGCGCAACGTTCACATCAACAAATGGCAGTAAATTAGGCAGTGCCGCTAGTTCATTAAATTACGCAGGAACGGTTTTTGAACCCATTGATGAATTTAAAGGCGACTTTGCACGCGCATACTTTTACATGGCAACTCGCTATGAGAACGTAATTGGCTCGTGGCAAAACAACACAACAGCCAGTACTGCAGTCCTTAACGGTACTAGTAATCAAGTATTTGAGGGTTGGGTGGTAGCTATGCTACTAAACTGGCATAACGCCGACCCTGTTAGCCAAATGGAGCTTGACCGAAACCAAGCAGCTTTTGAATTTCAGGGTAATCGCAACCCATATATCGATCACCCTGAATTTGTTGAGATGATTTGGTAATAACTTTTAGCCCCAGCACTAACTGGGGCTTTTTAATAACTGTACTTTTTGTTTGGCAATAAGTGACGCTACATATTGCTTTTCTAAATCCCACGGATGACGCTTCCAGCCTTTAAAACCAAACCCGATAATATGCACCTGTGCTTGCTGCTTTAAAAAGTACTCAATGGCTAACGTTCCCGAACTGGGTGTTATAGCTCTAAAAGCAGGTTTACCAAACGTATATAAGTGTTTTAATAATGCTGTTTTATCGTGCTGGGCGATGCGGCTCACGTTGGCGTGCGGGCTATATTTGCGCATTATTTCATCACCATGGTCAATACAGCCCCTGCGGTTAATTAGCTTATAAAAAGGTTGGGTAAATAAGCTAGGTTTTGGGTCGGTGATCATGACATTTTTCAGCTGCGTTATATCTATACCTGGAAACGCTGCGCAAAGCATTGCGCCTTGCTTACCTCTTCCTACTAGCCATAAATCAGTACATTTTTGGCCTAAGTTTGCAGGCATATTTGCACACATATTAAAGCGCACCACTCTATCAAAGCTGCTTAAGGCTTTACTTACATCCTTTTCGACGGGACCATTACCTATAATCAACACTGTTTGCTTAGTCATTTTACACTCCTTGTACCTTTAATAGCGCATACTAACGTGCCCGCTATTCTTTACCAGCAAACTTATATAAAACTTTTTTCAGCCACTCTACTGTGCGGTAAATTAGCAGGCACTACTTTTGATTTAAGGCCTGCTCTGCACGCGCTATTGATTCGTAGCGCTTGCCTGTAATTTTTATCAGCCATACTTTATCTGTAAAGGTGCGGCTTAAATACACTGTTTGCCCATTTGGGATTTGCGGCATAAAAGAAGAAATAGATTCCCACTTGCCACCAATCTGCTCTTTTAACTTCAGGCTGGCGTTAAAGTGCGTTCCCTCTGCGTTTGGCTTTACTTCAAGCGCCGTCATTTGAGTATCATCACCAATTTCTATCATTGCACTTTTATTTAATAGCGTGAGTAGCTGAGGCTGATGCGTGGGGCTTAGGTTTTTTAAAGCCTGTTCTATTTTACTATCTACCGTAATCTCATTCTGTAATTTATAAATACTGGCTTTAATTGCAAAAACAGGCTCTGCGTAACTAGAGTTTGTAAAAAACAGTGAACTGATAAGCACTAAAATAGTACTAGTGAATTTATTAGACATATTATATCTCCTTATTAAAATCGAATTGAGCATACCTTATATTTTGTTAAAGTGAACATAAGCTATTAATATTCATAATATTCTTTATATTAATAAGCATGAATATGCGCTTTTAGGCTATTTATAAATACAAATTTTAGCGATAATAAAACGCTTAACTAATTAAATAAGAGCAAAGGGTATGCAAGCATTAGGAATGGAGTTGAAGCGCCTTAGAGCAGATAAAAAGTGGACGCAAGCTTATGCAGCCCGTGAAATTGGAATTCAACAGTCGTACCTTTCAAAGCTTGAAAATGGACAGTTTATCCCTTCAGCTGAGGTGATTGAAAAGCTTAAACTTTGCTATGGCCAAACCTGTTTTGACAAATGCCTACCTATAAATTCAGCTAAACATACGCCTTCAAACATCACTTTAATTATGAGCCTGACTTTATTTATGTGCGGGCTGATAGCGTGGTTATGTGCAACATATGAAATTTTTTATCCACAAACCTACTTCACCTATCAAGCAAAGTTAGATGACTTTTTAGCATTTAATATCACTCAGCAATACCAAGGCGAGCGCTTTATAGAGGGAGATGTGACCTATCAAATTGTAGGAGAAAGGCAGGTTAGTCGTATCGAGAACCGCTTCATAGTGGTAGGCTCTGCCGTGTGCATAGTAATATCTTTTGTTATAGCCCTGCTTTCACAAAGACACAGGTTTATTAATTTAAAACCCCGATAGTGCGTTGTAAGCAATTTTAACGTCAGCAGTGACTGTTCCCCCCTCAATTCAGCTTACTATTAATGCAGGTTGGTATTTAGACTATTGCGTATTAATGGCTCTTTTATTCTAAGAAATGCCCTAGGCTCAGGCCAAACTGCGGTGCTCATATTCACTTTGAGCAGCTTACAGCTAAAAACTTACCGCTTATCGCTTCTTTCTTTACACACAAAAAGCCCCGGCTAATGCCAGGGCTTTTTACAAAACTTACTTAATTTAAAAATTAAGCTTGTTTTGGACTAGAAACAACGTCTACTAAAGTCCAAGATTTATTCTTAGAAATTGGCGCGCATTCACGGATAGTAACTACGTCACCCGCTTTTGCTGTGTTGTTTTCGTCATGTACGTGTAGCTTAGTAGTACGTTTGATGAATTTCCCATAGATTGGGTGCTTCACGTAACGTGCGATAGCAACAGTGAAAGATTTTTCCATCTTGTCGCTTACTACACGGCCTTGAAGAGTACGAATTTTATCGCTCATTATTGACCTGCCTTCTGGTTAATAATTGTTTTTACACGCGCGATATCGCGACGTACTGTTCTTAGCGTGTGTGTCTGAGCTAACTGACCAGTGCTTGCTTGCATGCGCAGGTTAAACTGCTCACGAAGAAGTCCTAGAAGTTCAGCATTTAGCTCTTCTACGCTTTTGTCTTTTAGTTCGCTTGCTTTCATCACATTACCGTCCGAGTTACGAAAGTTGTTTTGAATGGCAGTTTACGAGCTGCAAGGTCAAATGCTTCACGAGCAAGCTCTTCAGAAACACCTTCCATTTCGTAAAGTACTTTACCAGGCTGAATTTCAGCAACCCAATATTCAACAGAACCTTTACCTTTACCCATACGAACTTCAAGAGGCTTTTCTGTGATCGGCTTGTCAGGGAAGACACGGATCCAGATTTTACCTTGACGTTTCACGTGACGCGTCATAGCACGACGAGCTGCTTCGATTTGACGAGCAGTCATGCGGCCACGACCAGTAGCTTTCAAACCGAAAGTACCGAAGCTTACTTTGTTACCGTTTTGCGCTAAACCGCGGTTGCGGCCTTTGTGCATTTTACGGAATTTTGTACGTTTTGGCTGTAACATTACTCGCTACCTCTACTTAGCACTTTTTTTGGCTTTCTTTGGTGCGCGTTTAGCTGGCTTCTCTTGCTCTTGTACTAGTGGTAAACCACCAATAACTTCGCCTTTGAAGATCCAAACTTTAACACCAATGATACCATAAGTGGTTAAGGCTTCAGAAGTTGCGTAGTCGATATCAGCACGAAGAGTATGTAGAGGTACACGACCTTCACGATACCATTCTGAACGTGCGATTTCTGCGCCGCCAAGACGACCGCTAACTTCAACTTTGATCCCTTTAGAACCGATGCGCATTGCATTTTGTACCGAACGCTTCATAGCGCGACGGAACATAACACGACGCTCTAGCTGAGAGGCAATGCCGTCTGCAACTAATTGTGCATCTAATTCTGGTTTACGTACTTCAGAAATATTAATCTGAGCAGGTACACCAGCAATCTTAGTTACCGCTTGACGTAATTTTTCTACGTCTTCGCCTTTTTTACCGATAACAACACCCGGACGAGCCGTATGAATTGTTACACGGATAGATTTAGCTGGACGCTCAATAACGATTTTAGACACAGAAGCCGCTTTTAATTCCTTAGTAAGGAAAGTACGTACTTTGTGATCGCCAAAAAGCTGATCAGAGAAATCTTTAGAACTCGCGTACCAGGTAGAAACCCAAGGTTTAGATATACCTAGGCGAATACCAGTAGGATGAACTTTTTGTCCCATTACTTATACTCCTAGCTATCTGAAACCACAACAGTGATGTGGCTTGTACGCTTAAGGATGCGGTCTGCGCGTCCTTTAGCACGTGGCATAATACGTTTCATTGTAGGACCATCGTCCACAAAAATCGTAGCTACACGAAGCTCATCAATGTCAGCACCTTCGTTATGCTCTGCGTTAGCAATAGCAGACTCAAGTACTTTTTTAACTAATACAGCCGCTTTCTTAGGGCTGTACGCCAGGATTTCTAGAGCGCGATCGACAGGTAATCCGCGGATCTGATCTGCAACTAGACGTGCTTTTTGCGCCGAACCAGAGGCGAATTTATGTTTAGCTAATGCTTGCATTTATCATTCCCCTCTTAACGTTTCTTCGCTTTCTTATCCGCAGCATGGCCGCGGTAAGTGCGAGTTGGTGCAAATTCACCCAGTTTGTGACCGATCATTTCGTCTGTGATAAACACAGGAACGTGCTGACGACCATTATGGACAGCGATGGTCAATCCGATCATGTTAGGTATGATCATTGAACGACGGCTCCAAGTTTTAATTGGCTTCTTGTCACCGCTTTCCAACGCTTTCTCTACCTTCTTCAGCAAGTGTAGGTCTATAAATGGACCCTTCTTGAGAGAACGTGGCATGGCTATTCCTCAACTATTATTTAGTACGACGACGTACGATGAATTTATCAGTACGCTTGTTCTTACGTGTCTTAGCACCTTTAGTCGGCTTACCCCATGGAGACACAGGATGACGACCACCAGATGTACGACCTTCACCACCACCGTGTGGGTGATCTACCGGGTTCATGGCAACACCACGAACTGTCGGACGGATACCACGCCAGCGATTTGCACCTGCTTTACCAAGTGAACGAAGCATATGCTCAGCATTGCCTACTTCACCAAGTGTTGCACGACAATCAGATTGTACTTTACGAACTTCGCCAGAACGAAGACGTAATGTTACGTATTGACCATCACGCGCAAGGATTTGAACGTATGCACCAGCAGAACGTGCAATTTGAGCACCTTTACCTGGTTTTAATTCTACGTTGTGAACAGTCGAACCTACAGGCATATTACGCATAGGTAATGCATTACCAGTTTTAATTGGTGCATCAACACCAGACTGGATTGCATCGCCAGCTTTTAAGCCTTTTGGTGCGATAATGTAACGACGCTCACCGTCTGCATATAATACAAGAGCGATGTTTGCGCTACGATTTGGATCATATTCTAAACGCTCAACAGTAGCAGGAATGCCATCTTTAGTACGTTTAAAATCGATTACACGGTAATGATGCTTATGACCACCACCAATGTGACGAACCGTAATACGACCGTTGTTATTACGACCACCTGATTTAGAGTTTTTCTCTAAAAGTGGAGCGTAAGGTTTACCCTTATGTAAATCTGGGTTAACCACTTTAACTAGGTGACGACGACCCGCAGAAGTTGGTTTACACTTTTGAAGTGCCATAATTCTAACTCCCCTTATTACTCGGCGCCGCCGACAAAGTCTAGCTCGCTACCTTCTTTAAGAGTAACGTAAGCTTTCTTCCAGTCGCTACGACGACCGAAACGCATGCCAGTACGTTTTGTTTTACCCTTAACGTTAAGTGTGCGAACACCCGTTACTTCTACTTCAAAAAGCTTCTCAACTGCCGCTTTAATTTCAGCTTTAGTTGCGTCATTTGTTACTTTAAAAACAATCGTGTTGTTTTCTTCAGCAGCAATTGTGCTTTTTTCAGAGATATGTGGAGCAAGGATCACTTTTAAAAGACGTTCTTCACGGATCATGCTAGCGCCTCCTCAAGTTGCTTAACAGCAGCAGCTGTAATAAGTACCTTGTCGAAAGCAATTAAGCTTACAGGATCGATACCAGCTACATCACGCGTGTCAACCTTGTACAGGTTACGTGCCGATAAGAAAAGATTTTCATCTACTTCTTCAGTCACGATAAGAACATCTTTAAGCTCAAGTTCTTTAAGCTTAGAAACTAGTTCTTTAGTTTTTGGTGCTTCTAAACCAAAGCTTTCAACAACGATTAAACGCTCTTGACGAACTAATTCAGATAAGATGCTTTTGATCGCACCGCGGTACATTTTACGGTTTACTTTTTGGCTGTGGTCTTGTGGTTTAGCTGCGAAGCTAACGCCACCTGAACGCCAAATTGGACTACGGATTGTACCAGCACGTGCACGGCCAGTACCTTTTTGAGCCCATGGTTTTTTACCACCACCGCTTACTTCAGAACGTGTCTTCTGAGCACGAGTACCTTGACGAGCACCTGCTGCGTATGCAACAACTACTTGGTGTACTAATGCTTCGTTAAACTCACGTCCAAAAGTAGCTTCAGAAACTTCAAGAGCGCCAGAAGCGTCTTTAATTGCTAATTCCATCACTAAATCTCCAGGACTTATGCTTTAACAGCTGGTTTAACGATAACGTCACCGCCGATAGCGCCAGGTACTGCACCTTTAACTAAAAGCAAGTTACGCTCAGCGTCAACGCGAACTAGTTCTAAGTTTTGAGTCGTTACACGCTCAGCACCCATATGACCGGCCATTTTCTTACCTTTAAACACCTTACCAGGTGATTGGTTTTGACCGATTGAACCAGGAGCACGGTGAGATAGAGAGTTACCATGTGTAGCGTCTTGCATGCTGAAATTCCAGCGCTTAACACCACCTTGGAAACCTTTACCTTTAGAAGTACCGGTTACGTCAACTTTGTTGATTTCGTTGAATAATTCAACAGTAAGCTCAGCGCCTACTTCAAAATCGCCTTCACCACCATTTAGGCGGAATTCCCACAGACCGCGACCCGCTTCAACACCAGCTTTAGCGAAATGACCCGCTGCTGCTTTGTTTACACGGCTTGCTTTTTTAGTGCCTGCGGTTACTTGAAGCGCGTTATAACCGTCTGTTGCGTCAGATTTGATCTGAGCAATGCGGTTAGGAGTCGCTTCGATAACTGTCACAGGGATAGATACACCATCTTCAGTGAAGATACGTGTCATACCCACTTTACGACCGACTAGACCTAATGCCATTTTCCTATAACCTCTCTAATCTTTCGATTAACCCAGGCTGATTTGAACATCAACACCAGCAGCAAGATCTAAACGCATTAATGCGTCAACAGTCTTGTCAGTTGGTTCTACGATGTCGATCAGACGTTTATGGGTGCGGATCTCGTACTGATCACGCGCATCTTTGTTTACGTGCGGTGAAGTTAGTACAGTAAAACGTTCAAAGCGTGTAGGTAGTGGGATTGGACCACGTACTTGTGCGCCTGTGCGTTTCGCAGTTTCCACGATTTCCGCCGTTGATTGGTCAATCAAACGGTGGTCAAAAGCTTTTAGGCGAATACGAATGCGTTGATTTGACATTCTTAAACCTCAATATAAAGAGCATTTAAAGAGCATAAAAAAACGACCGAAACAATCTTAATAATTAAGATGCCGGTTGTTAATTTATATCTACGATGAGTTCCAAATCGGAACTCCTGTTTATTAGCTTGAAATCCAAGCTTAATTTATCCCTTCAAGTTCCAGAGGAATCTTGAAAGCCTGCGTATTATAGTGATATTGGTGATAAATGCAACAACTAATTGCAATTTAATTACGGGGGCAAAGCTGTGCGAATAACCGCCGCCAGTTATTTATAGCTATAATTGAACTGCTCAGCACCGAATCAGTCCTAAGCTTATAATTTAACCGATTACGCAAATTACAGGATTTTATAGATATTATGGTATCCTATGCGCTAATTTTGCTTTTAATACTCTCAATATGGTGAGTCGATGCGTTTATTAAATTATTGTTTGAATTTTCTTACTAGCTGCGTAAGCCGTGTTTTGGTAAAAAGTAAGGTCCTTCCCCAAAGCCCAATAGAACAATATGACCTAAATCCGGAGCATCCTACTTTTTATATAGTTCGGTTAAATTCGCGCTTCGATTTAGCTGCCCTTACTAATGTATGTAAAAAGCATGGCTTGCCTAACCCATGTGACTATCAGACTCTAGGAAATCAAGAGCTTGAACGTTTTATAGGTATTAAAAACCCACCACCGTTATTTGGCGATACCGCTAAGCCGACTGCGGCCCTGTCTCAGGGTAAACAAATAATTGAACATTTACTAAATAGCGGTCAAAAGAATGTACAGGTGGTGCCAGTCACTATTTTATGGGGACGCGACCCAGGTAAAGAAAAGCCGGGAATTCGTACCTTAATTACCCACTCGCTTACGCCTAGCTGGTTTAGAAAGTTTTTTGTTGTGTTGTTTTCTGGCCGCGATAATTTTATTCGCTTTAGCCAACCACTCGATTTATCACTTATTGTGAATGAAAAAGCCGATGTTAACGAGCTACCACAAAAGCTATTGCGTGTTGCTCGTGTGCACTTTAAGCGTCAAAAACTGGCCGCTACAGGCCCTAAAATGCCCTCGCGTGAGCAATTATTTAACTCACTTTTAGCTTCACCTACTATAAAAAAAGCGATTCAAGATGAAGCAAAGTCAAAAGGGGTAAGTCAAGCAGAAGCACGCCAAAACGCATTAAAGCTACTAGATGAAATAGCGGCTAATTATTCTGAGGCGATGATACGTGTAGGCGACAGAATTTTAACCTGGCTATGGACTAAGCTCTACAACGGTATAGATATAAAGTACACCGAGCAAATCCATGAGCTTACCAATAGAGGTCACGAGATAATCTATATGCCGTGCCATCGTAGCCACATGGATTATTTGTTACTTACCTATGCTATATACCATCAAGGTTTGGTGCCGCCGCATATTGCCGCGGGTATTAATCTTAACTTTTTCCCTGCCGGCGGTATTTTTCGTCGTTCAGGGGCATTTTTTATTCGCCGCTCGTTTGCCGGTAATAAACTTTACTCTGCCGTATTTAAAGAATATTTAAGCCAGCTATTTATTAAAGGCTACTCAGTTAAGTTTTACACTGAGGGTGGGCGCAGCCGCACTGGCCGATTACTACCGCCAAAAACCGGTATGCTTGCGATGACGTTGCAAGCCATGCTACGCGGCATAGATCGCCCTGTATCTATTGTGCCGGTATACATTGGCTACGAACATGTGATGGAAATTAATACTTATTTAAAAGAGCTTGCCGGTAAAGATAAAAAAGGCGAGTCAGTTTTTGGTATTTTTAAAGCCATTAAAAACCTTAAAAACTATGGCCGTGGTTACCTAAATTTTGGCGACCCTATTTCTATCAACCAATACTTAAACGATAACCAACCTGATTGGCGCGATGCTGTACATCCAACTGATGTACAAAAGCCACAATGGCTAGGTCCACAAGTGGCGGCGCTTGCCGACCAAGTAATGGTAAAAATTAATAATGCTGCAGCTCTTAATGCAGTGAATTTACTGGCTATGATTTTGCTAGTTAACGACAAGCACGCACTAAGTAAACCTAAGCTATTAGCACAGCTTGATTTTTACCTGCGCTTACAACGCGATGCAAGCTATAGTAATAAAGTAACGGCACCCGATGAAACACCAGAGCAGCTATTAACACATGCTATTAAGCTTAATAAGTTTGATGTTATTAGCGATGAATTTGGTGAAATTATTGCAATTAACGATAAAGAAAAAACTTTATTTAACTATTACCGTAATAATATTTTGCACTTATTTGCCGTGCCAAGCCTGATTGCTTTGCACTTATTTAAGCAACACAGTAGTACGGTTGAGCAATGCCAAAAGCTTGTTTCTGCTTTTTACCCTTTATTTGCCAAAGAGTGGTATTTACAGCCACTTGATGAAAACTACATTACGCGTATTTTGGCCAACTTTAGCGATCAAAACTTAATTGAGCTTGATGGCGATACTATTCATGTAACTAACACGAATGATTCGTTAGCCAAGCTTGAAATGCTAGGAAGGTCGCTTAGCTTTACGTTGCAACGCTACGCTATTGTTGTGGGCTTTATTCAAACCAGTAACGGTATTGAAAAGGCTGAGCTTGAGCGAGAAAGCCAAGTGCTGGCAAACCGTTTGGGCACCTTGCATGGTATAAAAACACCAGAGTTTTTTGATAAAAAAGTGCTGGTAAGCTTTATAGACAATTTACGCGGTGAGCTGTTAATTACCGATGGTGAGAATGGTATTCACGGCAGCACACAGCTGTGCGAAATATACATGTACTTAAAAACCTTACTACCGGCTCGTATATGGCAGTCGGTTAGCGACATAGTGCAAGATCAATGTAACTAACGCTAAACATATTAACTAAATACCATTAAAAAGCCTCAATATTCAAAATATTGAGGCTTTTTTTGTAAGTTTCGTTATTTAACCTAAGCGCTCACAGCGCACTATAAATAATGGTAAATAGCGTTATTAACTTAGCGCTGGCGCATCACCCCTTCTTGAATAGTTGATGCGACTAAATTACCTTGGCGGTCAAAAAACTGGCCTCTCACTAAGCCTCGCCCAGAGCTAGCGCTTGGGCTGTCTATGGTGTATAAAATCCAGTCATCCATTCTAAATGGGCGGTGGAACCACATCGCATGGTCAATCGTTGCCACTTGCATATTTGGCTGCATAAACGATACGCCATGCGGCTGTAATGCAGTAGGTAAAAACTCAAAGTCAGAGGCATACGCTAATAAGTAATTATGAATGCGTTGGTCATCTGGCATATCGCCATTGGCTTTAATCCAAATATGTTTTACTGGTTCAATAACCTCAGGTTTAAACGGATTATGAAAAGTCACCGGGCGCATTTCAATGGGCATTTCCCGTATAAATTTATTACGAATAGCCTCGGGTATGTGATGGGCGTTTTCTTGGTAAAACTCAAGCGATGAGCGCAGTTCTTCAGGGGGCGGTACATTAGGCATAGTTGCTTGATGCGATAAGCCGTCTTCTTCCCCTTGAAACGATGCGGTCATATAAAAAATCGGTTTACCATATTGAATGGCGCTCACACGTCGAGTACTAAAACTTTTACCATCGCGTATAGTTTCTACATCATAAACAATCGGCTTTGCCGCATCGCCAGGGCGTAAAAAGTAAGAGTGTAATGAATGAACAACGCGTCCTTTTGGTAGTGTTTCTTTTGCTGCAGATAATGCCTGCCCCATAACTTGACCACCAAATACCGCTCTAAACCCTAAATCCTGGCTTTGACCGCGATATAAACCCTGTTCAATTTCTTCAAGTGACAATAACGACAATAAATCATCTAATACTTGGCTCATTTGCTGTTCTCTCAATCCCCAGATAAGTTAATGATACTATACAATACATGTATGTAAATCTAACTAAATGAGTAAGGCTATGAATTATTGGCTATTTAAAACTGAGCCCAATGCTTTTTCGATTGATGATTTAAAAAAAGCGCCACTGCAAACCACCTTGTGGGAAGGTGTGCGTAATTACCAAGCACGTAACTTTATGCGCGATGATATAAAACTAGGAGACTTAGTATTCATTTATCACTCTAGTTGTAAACACGTAGGCGTTGTGGGTATAGCAACCGTTACTAAAGAATCTTATCCCGATCCAACCCAGTTTGATTTAAATAGCGATTATTACGATGCAAAAGCGACGCCCGACAACCCTCGCTGGTTTGCTGTTGAGGTAACCTATAAATGCCATTTAAATAAACGGGTTAGTTTAAAAGACATTAAAGCTAACGAGGCAATTAACGAACTAGCCCTTAAAAAGGCGGGCCGACTGTCGGTAATGCCAGTCACTCAAAACGATTGGGAGCAAATAATAGCTATGAGCAATTAGCCATAACAATACCCGAACGTTTAAGAGGGTAGTTTTGACTATGTTTGACCTCATTTAGCCGTGTTTGATACGATCCCCCGCGAGTTATAATTGGGGGATTAATGAAACTACTGTATTGGTTAGATGAATGGTTAACGCTTTGCCGTGATGAACAACAAACTAGGCTGCCCATGTCTGGCAGTGACCTACTCGGCGATGTGTACGTAAAATACGAATTTGTTGATTTAAGTAAGCCCCTGCTTTTTACTTTCTCACCCGCGGGCACCAACCTCAAAGAACACGATCTAACCGATGACTTTGCCCCTTGGGGCTATCACTTAGCGCAAAAACAAAATGTTAATATTATTGCGTTTCAGCATTTAGGCAAAAGTAATTGGTTTAGAAGCCGTAATTTAATTTTCTTTTTAGAGCAGTTATCGACACTACTTAGCCCATTCAAGAGCCGATTAGGCTATGGCCTTAGCCGCGGTGGTTTTGCTGTGGGTGCATTTGCTAAATTATTAAAGCTTGATCAAGTACTATTTTTTCACCCAGTTAGCACCAAAAACACTGAAATAGTGCCGTGGGATAACCGCTCAAGCACTGAGCTTGCGCAGCAGTTTGATTGGCAAAGTGAATATAACGATGTTGATTTAGGCCATGCTAAGGGTTACATAATTTATGACCCCACCAATAAAATAGACCGCTTACATGCAAAACGATACCCTCAACTTACTCATTTACGTGTATTTGGTATGGGGCACGGCACTCATGCCAGCTACCTCACTAAGTTTGGCTTTTACAAACAAGTAGCCGTTGATTTTATTCGCCACCAGCAAATTGATATAGCGCAGTTTCGTTTGCAAACTAAAACCTTGCGACTAAAGGAGGAGTATTACCAAAGCCTAAATAAAGCAAACGCGAGCTCGCCTCACCGCTTGGCGTTATTAAGTACGGCACATCAAATTTTAGCAGATGAAAAAGAAGAGCATGTGCAAGAGCATCAGGCCAAAATAGATATTCAGCCACTGATTGACGTGGCTCTTAAACATCAAGATGAACACCCAAATGATGCTATTCAGTTATTAGAAGTTGCTCAACAAATCGTGCCGGATGACCCGCTGGTTGAGCACAAACTCAAACAGCTAGAATAGGCCTACGATGGTTTATTCTTCTTTCTTTTTTTATGCCCCTGCTTGGGCACAATAGTAAAATACATAAAAAGCCCCAACCACGAAAAAATAATTACGCCTAATAACCAACCATTTTTTTCGTGGCCTTGGGTACGCTTACTATTAACCACAATTACCACGGGTAAAATATAAGCACTTAAAATAATTATTAAAAATACTACTTCATTCATTATTTAATCTAGGCCTTGGTTATTTTGCCAAGCTTTGCCAATCAACTTCATTTGTTAGCACACGCTCAAGAGCAATATAATGAAGTATATCGCCTGCATTTACTTTGTAATCAAGCGGTGGGTTTAAATCCATATTTTGCGCGCTTAAATTGTGCGCTACCCCTAACAAAATCGCATTATAGTCATGCTTAAAATGGTGAAACAAAGTACCAAACTCCATTTCATCACACCCACTAGGAATAGCTAAACTAAACTGCGTGTCGCCATGTAACGTAGATAATAGCTCTTCTTGTACACGGCTAGAACCAGGGTCTTGCATTGAGCGCACTAAAATCTCAGCCGACTTAGCACTGCTACATTCCACATTTTGGCAGTGCTCTAGTAGCATATCGACCTTAGTTTCATCTAAGAAATGCGCACTAATGTGACATTCACTTTTGACTAAGCGGCTAATACGCAATGCTGTTGTAAATGTTTGGTTGTCATCTTGCCCATCAATAATAATTTTGTCGGCACGATTTATAGCAACACGTTCAAGTTCTTCTAAATCGGTAAAACTGGTAAGGCGGGCAAAGTCGACATTTTCGTTGGTTAAAAATGGGTGCTCCATTTGCTCAGTTACCGCCAATAAAATACGGCGATCAGTACGTTTAGTATCGGCAAGAATATAATCAATCATTTTTTTTGTTCGGGTATCGTGCCAGCCAAAAATAATAATATGGTTGTTACTGTGAGCAAAGTTTTTATCACCAGTCATAGCGCGCCTAATTAAGTAAGTCACTGTTTGCCCTGTTTTTCCTAACAGAACGCCAAATAAAGCTAATCCAAACGGAATTTGTATTAATGCCACCACCCAACGACCTAGCTCGCTAGTTGGACTAAAATCGCCATAACCCACAGTTGAAGTAGTGACTGTATAGTAGTAAAAGTAGGTTGCAAACGAAGTAAGCGCTTGCTCATTTGCAATGAGCAGTAGCCCCCAAGTCACTAACATATGAGCAAGTATTGCGAGCATCACCGCTTGCCAACTCAGCTGATCGATATGAGCACGAAGAAGTAGCGTTAGCCTCTTAAATATTCCCAGCATAATACAAATTTTTGTTAGTAAATTATCTATAAACAGTACGTTACTGTAAGCCATGCATTTAAGCAACGTTTAAGCTTTTAAGTAAGATCTGTAAACCGCTGTAGATTACAGCTTTCCCACCCTAGAAAATAAGCAGACCCTACAAATATAAGACTAAATGTGGGTTTGCTAATACCTTCATAGCATGATTAATTATAAGAGGACGAAAAAACATACAGACACATTATGCTTAATAAAATTGCCACACCGTTTACCAAATTAGTAGAGCGCTACTTACCCGACCCTTTTATATTTGTAATATTGCTAAGCATTATTACCTTGCTAGGGGCATGCCTATTTACTCCTGCCACAAGTATTGAAGTTATCAACGCATGGGGTAATGGTTTTTGGAACCTACTAAGCTTTGCTATGCAAATGCTGTTAGTGCTAATCACAGGCTATATGCTGGCAAGTACATCGCCTGTAAGTAAACTATTAGAAAAACTAGCTACACTTGCCAATACTCCGCCAAAAGCAATAATTTTAGTCACGCTTATTTCGTTATTAGCAAGTTGGTTAAATTGGGGGTTTGGCTTAGTGATTGGCGCTTTATTTGCTAAAGCCATTGCTAAGCAAACCAAGGTTGATTACAGGCTGTTAGTCGCCAGTGCCTATTCGGGTTTCGTAGTATGGCATGGCGGTTTAGCCGGCTCTATACCGCTCACTATAGCCACGCAAGGCCACTTTTCACAAAGTAGCATTGGTATAATTGGTACTGAACAAACCCTGTTTGCTGGTTTTAACATAGCCATACTCATTGGCTTATTTATCATTATGCCGCTGGTTAACCGCTACATGCTACCCAGTGATAAAAACAGCGTGTATGTAGACCCTGCGCTAATAAAAGAGATCCCCGCTAATAATGAAAATGTAACCCGCCCTGCTCAACATTTAGAACACAGTAAACTGCTAGGCATAGCAATTGGCTTGCTCGGTCTGTGTTATTTGGCGTATTACTTTGTAATTGCAGGCGGTAGCTTAAATCTTAATAGCGTTATAGCAGTGTTTTTGTTTTTAGCCATTACATTACACCAAACACCCCATAACTTACTTAATAGCTTACAACAAGCAATTCCTAGCGGCGCAGGTATTGTTATTCAATTTCCGTTTTATGCAGGTATTATGGCCGTTATGGTCGACAGCGGTTTAGCCCAGCAAATATCGCGTGGTTTTATTGCCGTAGCAGATGCCGATAGCTTGCCATTTTTTAGCTTTATAAGTGCAGGCCTAGTAAATATGTTTGTACCTTCTGGCGGCGGGCAATGGGCAGTACAAGCACCTATTGTTATACCCGCAGCACAAGAGCTGGGCGCCGATATATCACGCGTTGCTATGGCTGTTGCGTGGGGTGATGCGTGGACTAATCTAATACAACCTTTTTGGGCATTACCTGTACTGGCAATAGCCGGCTTAAAAGCAAAAGATATTATGGGGTTTTGTGTAGTGCAGCTATTTGTTACAGGGGTGTTCATATCACTCGTGTTGAGCTTTTACTAAACCCTCATTACGCGCAGTATTTAGGGATACTGCGCGTATAACTATTAACTCGATAAAATAGTCATCGGCAGGCTAAGTATTGGATTCTCTGAATCGGCAAAGTGCATCATTACTGCCACATGGCCTGCAACTACAATAGCGTACATAGCAGCTGAAAAGCCTTGGCCGTATTTATCAAGCGGCAATAAATGCGAGTAATGTCGGCCTCGCCATTCAAATACAATTTCCAGTGCGCCAACAAACAAAAAGAACACCAGTAACATTAAGCCAAATGTATAACTTAGCCATAAGCCAAATAACACACCGAGTAAACACACACTTAAACCGACCCAAGAGCGCATTGAAAAGCTGATACTTTTTAGTACATGGCCGCCATCAAGCGGTAAAATAGGCAAAAGGTTAAACAAATTCAATAAGGCACTGAGTACTGCAACGCCGGCAAATATATCCATTTCAGTGGCGTAATAAAGCACTACACCCAGCACTGATGTAAATAAACCAAAGGCTGGCCCCATGAGGGATATAACTACATCTTGCCAGCGTGTTGTTATTTTATCGTCACTTACAGCCAACCCGCCTACAAAGGGAATAAGGTAAATACCCTTGGTTTTAATGCCAAAATATTTCATGGCCCTAACGTGCCCGTACTCATGTACCACTAAACAGGCAATTAGCATTAATGCAAATTCAATACTGAATAACCAGGCATAGCCGGCAACCGATGCACCGGCCAGTGCCACTTTAATTACTTTTGCACTTTTAAATAACTTAAAGCCCAGTGCCGCGAGCCCTAAAAAGCCTTTTTTGGGCTGGCTATTTACCGGCGCAGGTAAAGCAAGCTGTGTAGCAAACACACCATCTACAAATAACGAAAGTGATTGCTCCTGAATCTGCGAGCTATCTATACCTATTCTTTGGTTAGATAAAGCAAATTCAACATAATTATCCTTAGGGTTTTCAAATGCTATAGCTTGTTGATTATGGAATATTTGTACTATTTTTTGCCCAGATACCATAAGGGTTAATGGTTGCTCTGCAAGCATGAGGTCGATTTTTATCATGACTAAAACCAGTTAAAACAATAGCGCTAGTATACCGATGAATTAAAAAAACACGAATTGCTACAGACTATAAGCACAATAGCACTAGGAAGTTAAAAATTTATATAAAACTAAGCTGACAAAAGGCTGATCAGAAGCTACTTTTACAGTACTAATATATTAAGTAGTTACAAGGATAGAGCATGTCGATTTCGGTACCCAATATTTTAGTTGTGGATGACTCTAAGGCGATTTTAATTGTTATGGAGGCCATTTTAAATGAGCTAGGAGTCTCGAATAAAGTTACAAAATGCCTGAGTGCTCAGCAAGCGCTGACTCATGTAACTGACGATATAAACTTTTACGACATTGTATTTACAGACCTAAACATGCCCGAAATGGATGGTATGGAGTTTATAAGAAAACTAGGCGAGCTTAATTTTACAGGCGCAGTAGTTATAATTTCGGAAATGGATCACAAGGTTATTAATCTAGCTGCTAATTTAGCGCGTCATAGCAATATTCATTTAGTTGCAAATTTAGCTAAACCCGTGCAACTTAGCCATGTAAAAACTGTTTTACAAAAAGCAAAACACTTAGCCGTGCACAATGAACATTCCCATACTTCTATCTCAGAAAAAGCATTGCATGAGGCAATCAAATCAAACGAAATAACCCCTTATTATCAGCCAAAAATAAATTCTCAAACCAGTGAAATAGAAAGCATTGAAGTGTTAGCACGTATAGTTAAAACCCATACAGGCGAGATCATCGCGCCTAGCCGGTTTATTTCATTATCGGAGCAAACAGGGTTAATTAATCAAATTACTTTTAGCTTGTTTGAACAAGCCACCAGCGATTTAAAAGCCATACGCACAAGTATTGCCGCGCACCTAAAACTGGCTTTTAACCTATCACCTACGCAATTAGATGATTTAAGCTGCCCTAATAAGTTGATGCTTATTTTGCAACTCAATGAGCTTTCACCTAGTGATATTATTTTAGAGATAACCGAGCAACACGCGCTGTCTAGCCTTTCTCAGCTAGAAACACTAAACAGATTAAGAATGCATGGCTTTGGCATATCATTGGATGACTTTGGTGTGGGTTTTACCAACATTAACCAGCTTAAACGCCTGCCTTTTACTGAAATAAAAATTGACCGTACACTCATTAGCAATATTGAAACAGATAAGTTTTCGCAAGTAGTGGTGAGCTCACTCGTTGATATTGCATGTCAAGAGCAACTAGCCCTGGTGGCTGAGGGGGTTGAGCGCGCAGAGGAGTCACTCTATTTAAAAAATTACCGTACTAATTTAGCCATGCAAGGATTTTTATTTACCTGCCCTAAAGCCAAAGACGAATTTATAGAATGGGCAATAAATTGGGTAAATAGCACGGGGGGCACAATTAAACGCTAGCCTTCTCCCCGAGGTAACTAGTTTTTATCTCGGGGCGAATTATCATCTTCACTTACTATATGCTTACTGCTTGCTAAACGTTGTCGCCAGCGCTGCTTAGCAACCACACGCATATTGGTCGATTGGTCACGTTCATCAACAATTTCTAGCCCCATAAGTGCTTCTATCATATCCTCTAGGGTTACAATGCCTTGTACATCACCGTATTCATCAACAATTAAACATATGTGAGTGCGCTGCTTAAGCAAGGTTTGTAGTAACGACGACACATTATGCCCTTCGGGCACCGTATGGATAGGCTTAACTAATTTACTAATTTTATAGTCGGTGCCTAAGCGATGATAGGCCAGCATAATATCGTTTTTATGCACAAAGCCGATAATGTCATCAGCGTCTTTATCAAACACCAACACCCGCGAAAACGATGACGAGCCGTGCTCGCTCATGTATTGATCGACTGTTAACCCTTTATGTACTTTATAAAGCACAGTGCGCGGCGTCATTAAATCGCTTAATTTAGCATGCCTAAAGTGTAAAAGGTTGCGAATGATTTCAGACTCATCTTCATGGATCGCCCCTGTTTCGGTGCCTATATCTGCCATGGCTTCTATTTCTTGGCGAATATAAAAAGCCTCATCGTGCTTAGCCCCCATTAAATTAGTGAGCTTTTGGGCGAACCACACAAATGGCTTTAGCGATATCACTAAAAAACGTAAAGAGTAAGTGACGCTAGGCGTTAAAGCACGCCAATAGTTGGCCCCTAACGTTTTGGGAATAATCTCTGAAAGTACCAATACTAAGAGTGTCATTATCGCAGAGGCAATACCAACCGCCGCATCTGAAAAAACCACAGCCGCTTGCGCGCCCACGCCAGCAGCTCCCGCAGTATGAGCAACAGTGTTGAGCGTTAGTATTGCAGCAAGCGGTTGATCTACATTATTTTTTAGCTTTTCGAGTTGCTTAGCAAGTTCTGGTTGGTTTTTACGTAAAAGCGCCACGTAACTTGGCGAAATACTCAACAACACTGCTTCCATAACAGAACATAAAAAAGAAATGACGATGGCAGCAACCATGTACACAATCAGTAAAGTCACTTTTTCTCCGATGAGTTGAACATATGGGCATGGTAACAATACATGCTATATTTGGCCAAATAACTATCAATAATAGGCACAAATATGAGAATTAGCTCACCTTGGACCACAAAAAATAAATTACTAAAACAAGCAGCTACCTTTTTTGCTCTTGGCAGCTTGAGTTTGACAGCAATAGCAGCCCCGCTTGATAAATCAAATATCGAGTTTATTGGCCCTTTAGGCGAAAACATGCAAGTTAAGCCATTTCAAACGCCACACGGCCAAGCCATTATTAATAACTTATTAGAGCAGTTGCAGCGTAATACGCAAAGCGTGTCTGTCTTTGGTAAAAAGCATAGCTGGCAGCCGTTTAATAAAGTAAACGCACTGACTTTAGGTGGCCTACAAGCGCTTAAGTTCAATATCGAAACAAGGCGCTTTAGCCAAGGCACATTAACGATAAAAGGGATAGAGAACGCTCAGTTGTTTATCGATGCTAAGCTTCAAAAAGGGGATAACCACACTTATTCTTTATCGTTAACGAATGGCTCTCATAGTGTGATTTTAGTGGCGCAACAAGTGGCTAACTGGAACAACGTTACCCTCGATTTTGAACCCAACGCCGACACTGACAACATTACAATTAACACCTTTACAACTCAGCGACTTTCTGCCGTTCAGCTTTTTGATGCCCCCACGGTTAGTGGGCTTTCTTTAGCGCCCGATGCTAAACAATATGTTACCAGCACACGCAGCTATTCAAATAAAACAACTAACCAGGCAAACGTGGTAACCGAGCTTAAAAATAGCCAAAATCAAACCTTGTATCGCTTTGAAGGCCAACAGCCAAGCAATATAGCGTGGAGCCCCGATAATAAATTTTTAGTTTATACGTTAGGGAATGAGCTAAAACAGCTAAACCGTAAAAACCTCAGTATTAAAACCTTAGCCGAAGGGCTAGAAGGCGCGAGTAACTTTAATTTTTATGATAACAGCAGCCTCATTTTCAGTTGGTCTAAATCACCCGAAGACAACAACAGCTTAACTAAGCATTACAAGGGGCTTCAAGATAGGTGGTCATACGCACGAAACGTAAGCCAACTTTATATGCTAGATACACACAGCGGCTTAATTAAAGCGCTTAGCCAAGGGCCAATTTCGCATAGCTTTGAAGATGCGCACACTAATCGTGGCAAGGTACTCATGAGTCGCCAAGTTATGGTTATGCAAGCCAGCACCCATCCAGAAACTGAACTGATGGAGCTTGACTTAGAATCGAACAAAATAACGTCTTTTGGTAAATTTAAAACCTTTAATCATGCAAAGTACGCCAACAAAGATGTGTACGTTGTTGCTGGCCCAGACTTTAAAAATGGCGCAGGCCGCGCCCTTCCAAAAGGGATGTTAGCTAATAATTACGACGGTCAGTTGTACTTACTTAGCGATAACGGTAAAAACGTAAAAGCGCTAAGTAAACAGTTTGACCCCGCTATAGATGAATTACATGTGCTTGATAACGGCGATGCGCTTATAAAAGTAACCGAGCAAGATACCCAACCTTTGTATTTATTCGACTTAAGCAAACAGCGCTTTAAAAAGCTTAATACAGGTCTAGATATCGTCGAGCAGTTTAGCTATTCGCGCGAGAGAAACCCGCAAGTACTTCTTAGCGGTACCACAGCATCTACGCCGCAGCAACTTAAACGCTTAAATATTAGTAAAAACAAAACAGATCTTATTTGGGATTCTAAGCCGCTTGCTTACGCTAATACACAAATCCCAACCCTAGAAGAGTTTAATTTCACAAATAAAGACGGCGTAGAAATAACAGGGCGTGTATACCTACCTACTAACCTAGATAAAACTAAAAAACACCCTGCACTTGTATATTACTACGGCGGTACTTCACCTGTTACTCGTGGCTTTACAGGTCGATACCCGTTCAACTTATGGGCAGAAAATGGCTATGTTGTTTATGTATTACAGCCCACAGGAGCAACAGGGTTTGGACAAAAGTTCTCTGCACAGCACGTCAACGCCTGGGGCGATTATACCGCTAGCGATATAATACAAGGAACCCAAGCCTTTTTGAAAAAATACGATTTTGTTGATAGCAAAAAAGTGGGTAATTTAGGCGCCTCATACGGGGGGTTCATGACCATGCTACTTGCTACCAAAACAGACATGTTTAGTGCATCTATTGCACACGCGGGCATATCAAACTTAACCTCATATTGGGGCGAAGGTTGGTGGGGGTATTTATACTCAGGCGAAGCCTCTAAAAATAGCTTTCCATGGAATAACGCTAAACTGTACAGCGATCACAGCCCTGTATTTCATGCCGATAAAGTAACAACACCTTTGCTGCTTTTACATGGCGATAGCGATACCAATGTACCTATTGGCGAGAGTTTAACCATGTATACTGCCTTAAAGCTCTTAAATAAAGATGTAGATCTAATTGAATACAAAGGCGCCGACCATCAAATTTTTGCTCGTGATAAGCGCTTTGATTGGTGGAACACTATGCTTGCTTATTTTGATAAACATCTAAAAGGCGAACCACAGTGGTGGGATGCTATGTACTCAGATAAGTAACACAGCGCTCAGCACATTTTACTAGGTGTGCTGAGCTTAACCCCATAAACAGGTGCTTTATGAGGCGCCTTTTATATTTGAAACATAAAGTTACCGAAAAGTTACAGCCCCCTCTTCTCAGCATTAAACGATTGGTGCTACCATACAGAGCTATAAATATACAAAAATAAGTCCTATGGCAATTAACGTTTTATTGGTTGAAGACGACGAGCTACTCGTTAAGCGCATCCAAAATCACTTTACAGACACCGAATTTTCGATAGAAATAGACTCCACAGGTGCTGATGCCCTAAACATAGTTAGGCAACGTGTAAACCTGCGCAGTGCTATTTCTCTTGCCATTATTGATATTGTATTACCCAAGCGTGATGGGTTGCAGCTTGCCAAAGAGCTCAACACTTTGACCGATATCGGCGTCATTGTTTTATCCAGCCGCGACTCACAAGCCGATCGTATTGCAGGGCTTGCCCAAGGCGCTGATGATTATATTTGCAAGCCTGTTGACTTATTAGAGCTTGAGCTACGCATGCGTGCGCTTTATAAACGTATTGCAATTAATCAAGACGATGACGAAAGCGAAGAATTTATAGAATACGCCGACTTTAAACTTCACCCCGACAATCGAACATTAATTACCTCATCAGGTACTGAATCGCGCTTAACCGAAGCCGAGCACAAAGTGCTAATTTGTTTAATTAGCAACGCAGGCAAAGCCACCTCGCGTGAGAAAATATCAGAAGAAATAGGTCAGCCCGATTGGAGCCCAAATGATCGCACTGTGGATGTTTTAATTGGCCGTTTGCGTAAAAAGCTCTACGATGAAAAAGACCAAAAACGCATTGTTACCGTGCGTGGCAAAGGCTATATGCTGTCAATTTAGCGCATTAAAATTTAACATAGTAGAAATACGCCGAGCTTAACACCTTACAATAATTAAGCCTTATTGCGGTTCGGTATTATTTAGTTAACTGCGCTAGCAACCGCTCGAAAGCGCGGTAATTTAGCGCCTCTTTTAGCTCTTCTAAACTAATGTGTTCTGCGCCTTTTAAATCACTAATCGTACGTGCCACTTTAATGACCCTATGGTAAGAGCGCGGTGATAACGACAGTTTTTCGCTGGCTCGTGCTAAAAACTGCAACTCAGCAGGCGCAAGCTCACAATGTATATTCATTTCTTTGTTATTTAAACGCGCGTTAACCTTACCTTGGCGCTTTAACTGTATATGGTATGCAGCTTCCACCCTCTGCCTAACTTGAGCACTGCTTTCTTCGGGCTGAGTACTTTGCAGCTCAACACTGGTTAAACGGGGCAACTCAATTTGCAAATCGATACGGTCGATAAACGGGCCTGAGACGCGAGATAAATAACGCATAACTTGATCAGGTGTTGCTCGCTTGTCATTATGGCACCCTGTCGGGCTAGGGTTAAGTGCAGCTATTAGCTGAAACTGCGCCGGAAACTCCATTTGCCTTGCTGCACGGGAGATAACCACAGAGCCGGTTTCCATAGGCTCACGCAAAGAATCAAGCACCTTACGTTCAAATTCCGGAAGCTCGTCTAAAAACAACACCCCGTTATGCGCAAGTGAAATTTCACCCGGCTTAGGGTTTGAAGAGCCACCGACTAAAGCAACTGCTGAGCAAGTGTGGTGGGGGTTTCGAAACGGCCGCTGGCGCCAATTATTTAAATCGATAGATTGACCAATAATAGAGTAAAGTGCAGCGGTTGATATTGCCTCATCGTCAGACATAGTTGGCATTATGGTTGCCATTCGCTGAGCAAGCATAGACTTACCCGTACCAGGTGGACCTAAAAAAAGTAAGTTATGACCTCCAGCGGCGGCTATTTCTAGCACTCGCTTAGCACCGGGTTGGCCTTTAACATCACTTAAATCGAGCAAAAAGTCGGGAGACTGGGCGCAATCAGGGTATTCAATATTTAAAGGTAAAGGCTGCTGATTTAATAAATCACCCCACACTTCTTGTAATGAATTAACCGCTTTGCGTTTAACGCCGTTCACCAAACTTGCGAGGCTGTCGTTGGTAAAAGGTAAAAAGCAGCAGCGGTTTTGCTCTTTTGCTGCAAGTACAGAGGGCAAAATGGCATTTACGCCACGCACTTCGCCATTGAGTGCAAGCTCTCCGTAAAACTCGTATTTATGTATATCAGGACATACAACCTGCCCAGAGGCCACTAAAATACCTACCGCAATGGCTAAGTCAAAGCGCCCACCATCTTTAGGTAAATCGGCAGGCGCTAAATTTACGGTAATGCGCTGATCGGGGAAACCAAATTGAGAGTTTTCTAGGGCGCTACGCACCCTATCTTTTGACTCTTTAACTGAGGCCTCAGGAAGCCCAACAATATTAAATGCCGGTAAACCATTACCAAGGTGTACCTCTACAATAACCTCAGGGGCGTTTATACCCACTTGGGCACGAGAATAAATGCGAGCTAGCGACATTCCTTATCCTAATTAATGGTTTAATTAATTAGTTTAGTCAGAATATTTAAAAACGTGTACTGTGATTTGCCATTTAATAGCTGCAATACGAAGCAATAAGGTGGTTAGCATTGCCATTACCATGGCAAGTTCAGTCGCTAACGCAAAGTGAATACCCAAAGTATAAACAACACCGCCTGCAATACAGGTAATTGCGTATAGCTCGCCTTTTAGCAGCATAGGAATTTCGCGGGCAAGCACATCTCGGAGCATGCCACCAAAGCAACCGGTAATTACACCCATAATAATGGCGGTCATATTTGGCATGCCGGCAAGTAATGCTTTTTGGGTACCCATAACCGCAAAAAATGCTAATCCAAATGCATCGGCAATTTGTAATGTGTAATGTGGAATCGACTTTTGCTTGTTAATAAGCCGAGTGGTAATAAATACCGCTGCTAAAATAGCATAAAAAAAGCTTTGGTCGTGTAACCAAAATACCGGAACATCCAATATAAGGTCACGAACCGTACCGCCTCCAATCGCTGTTACAGCAGCTAATACTACAACACCAAAACCATCCATTTTCTTTTCGTGTGCAACCAATGTACCCGTAATAGCAAACACGGCAATGCCAATTAAATCAAACCAGTGGTAAAGCTCAGTCATGTGTAACACACCCAAAATTATTTGTGCCGTTTTAACACAAACTATACAAAGTTTTAAGTAATAACACTTTTTTCGGAAAATTTATAACGTGTATAAAACACTATTTTGGGAGGCATAAATTTATGAGGGGTGTTATTTCAGTGATTGCGGGAGCCAGAGTTTATGGAGAGTGAATGCCTCACGAAGTGAAGACAACCTTTGCTGGCTAATGGAGAGCTGAGACCGACGAGCTATTCATTTCACTGAATTTTAGGCATAAAAAAACACTCATATAGAGTGTCGATTCATTCTAATACCAATCCGCATAAGTAAGTGATCTATTTTGAGGACGGAAAAACGTGTTGATAGCAAGGCAAAATATTCGCTATTTAGTTGTTCTAAATGAGAATTTTTTAACGCAGATAGCGACACGTTTAGCCCCGCAAAATGATTA
>NZ_PNCU01000209.1:0-324 GCF_005886915.1 Pseudoalteromonas sp. S3776
GGAACAAAAAGCCATATAAAGCTCCCCTCACTGCCACCATAACACCACTGCAAACAATGCATGCGCAGCATGGTAGTCAACAGGCAATGACGACGACTAATTAAATTTTTTTCTGCCCCAGATCATTCGGTTCTCGTGTAAAAAACCACACACCCAAACCAATAACCCCACTTAATAGAGTTTTGCAAAAGGCAAAGATCACCTGCTACCAAAATTTGCAGGTGCCATCAATGCGTAAGTCCTAATCACTTCCGATACGAGTAAAAGAAGCGTACTTCTATGGGAATAAATAATCACTCAAGCCCTCAGCCCAGACAAAACCTA
>NZ_PNCU01000210.1:0-340 GCF_005886915.1 Pseudoalteromonas sp. S3776
TGATGGGCACATGATCCAGCAATTGAAGGAAGCATTTGAAAGCTCCTGCGAAAAACTGGAGTGCGATTTGCTTGAAGTGGACGGTGAACAGGATCATGTGCATCTACTCATTGCTTACCCCCCAAAGCTGGCGATCAGTGTCATGGTGAATAACTTGAAATCAGTATCGTCCAGACGGTTAAGAATGCTGAATACGCACCTTATGACGCAGAGCAGATCTGGAAGGTTGTGGTCACGATCTTATTTTGCCTGTAGCGCTGGAGGTGCAACTATTGAGACATTGAAAGAGTACGTGAACAGTCAGAGTACTCCCGAATGATTGAACCAACTTACAGGCGGA
>NZ_PNCU01000211.1:0-270 GCF_005886915.1 Pseudoalteromonas sp. S3776
TCTGTGACCGGGAGTTTTCCGGATGTAGCCGGTAGCTGGAAAGGATTTTCCTCTGATATGTTATGAAAAGGCACTGGTTCTGGCTTGGATTAATGGCACTGTGTCCAGTCCTGGCTTTCTCACCCCTCAGCCAAGGTTCTGAACTGACTTCAGAAGATCAGATCCTTCAAGCTGTTGATCGTTTTCTGGAACAACAAGTAAAGACTTACTCAAAAAGTCTGGATTCCAGTCAATACACTATTCAACTGAAACCACCACCCGGACTGAACC
>NZ_PNCU01000212.1:0-226 GCF_005886915.1 Pseudoalteromonas sp. S3776
TTCCACTCGCCCCTGTGCATCAAAATGAGCATCACCCAGTTGAACAGCCTCAAGCTGCTCATAAAACGATGCTGAATAGCTCATCTGAGAAGAAAAAAGGGTCATTGCCATTACCACACAGTGCAGATGCTTCATTGATATGCCTCTCTGTTGGAGGAGCAATGAGCATAGACCTGATGACCCGCACGTCAATCCAGTATGACGAGTGTTGTAGGCTGTCATTGAT
>NZ_PNCU01000213.1:0-371 GCF_005886915.1 Pseudoalteromonas sp. S3776
GGTCAGCATGATGATAAAGCAATAACGGTACAACAGAAATAATCTTTTTTGCCTGGCGAAAAAAGATTATTTCTGTTCCGCCTCTTCTTGAAGGACCGTATTAGACAGAGAATCTATTGTCTCCGGCAGCCGCGTAAAAAACCTTCCTCCAGAATAGCCTGTATCCTGTGGATAACTTGTTGGATAACTGTGTCTTTGCTGTGATTTTTCTGGAAAATTGTCCCCAAAAGCTTATTTCTTAAGTCATACTAGCCTTGGATCCACCTATACTTCTTTTCCTGAAGTGATGGGAGTATTTATGCACAGGCTTACTTTTCATCGTTGCAGTGCCTTTCTGATACTTCTTTTCTCTGCAACCTGGGTCAGTGCTT
>NZ_PNCU01000214.1:0-362 GCF_005886915.1 Pseudoalteromonas sp. S3776
TTCCGCTATCAGGAAGATGTCAATCCACAGCAGACGGCTTCAGGACTGGCTACTCGTATCCATGATATCCCCGCACAGGATATTCTGAGGGCAAATTACCTGTACGAGGACTTTGATCCTCAACTGATCAGTGATCTGCTGGATCAAATGACCCCCTCGAACATGAGGCAGGTAGTGATTGCCAGAGATCTTGAGACGGATCAGGTCGAGCCTTATTTCAATACTCATTACAGTATGAAACCTCTGTCGGATACTTTGGTGAAAAGGCTCTCTTCACCCCGCGTTCATTCAGAAATGACCATTCCCAAGCGCAATGAATTCATTGCCCGTGATTTGGAGTTGCGTGAGAGCAGTCCGGAGTC
>NZ_PNCU01000215.1:0-222 GCF_005886915.1 Pseudoalteromonas sp. S3776
GTCGCCGAGGCCGTTTTAGCGCTGCTTACTGAAGAAGTGAAAGGGCAGCCCATCAGCGAGGTGATGCCTCTATACCATGAAGGCAGCGATCGGCCCATAGAAGATCAGATGGCGGTGTGCATGCGCAGCCAGCAAACGGTTAGTTTGCCGGATTCGACCTGTTTTCGGAATCATCTCGGATTGGAGTTTGCAATTGATGATTCCTGCTCGCCGATTTACAAC
>NZ_PNCU01000216.1:0-202 GCF_005886915.1 Pseudoalteromonas sp. S3776
TGTTCATAATGAAGCCTATGAATAACGTTATATAAACACACAATAAAAAAGGGCTTATTAGCCCTTTTTTATTGTGTACTCAACCTTGTTGAAGCCGTTCACTAGCAGCTAAATAAACTTCTTAATAATAAAGTCTACTTTGACACGCTTAGCTTGCCCTAAGAGCTTTTTAACTGGTAATGGGTAATCACCCAATGATTCA
>NZ_PNCU01000217.1:0-314 GCF_005886915.1 Pseudoalteromonas sp. S3776
TCTAATTACACTTATTGGATAGTAACTGTTCACAATAAACAGGCAATAACCGTTTCCTGGCAGCCTGAAGCTCTGATTATGACACTATGCAACCGGGGAACAAGGTTGGCCCCCGATAGTCTGCCTTTAAGATAATGGGCAAAAGACAACTCATGCTGTTTGCAAATCTTTTTCAAACTGGCAAAATATCACGACGATCCCTCTCACCGTCACTTCGGGTGCCTCCACTGACCTCATGCCTTTCACATACTCCCGAATTTGTCTTTCGCTCAGGATGTTGCATTGTCTTCTTCTACTGCATCATAGAGGCGCTC
>NZ_PNCU01000218.1:0-230 GCF_005886915.1 Pseudoalteromonas sp. S3776
ACCGTCTCCATCACGACCACGACCACGGCGAGGACGGAAGTTGTCACTGCGTCCATCATCGACCCAGACTTTCAGATCCAAAGCCTTGTTACGTACCTTGACGTTCTTCAGCGCATCCAAAGTGGATGCTTCTACGCCTTCTGGCAGGTAGATGGAAGAGCAAGTATCGAACAGGCGAATGTGGCCAATGTTTTTGCCGGCGATATTACTTTCATTGGCAATAGCACCTA
>NZ_PNCU01000022.1:0-59747 GCF_005886915.1 Pseudoalteromonas sp. S3776
CCATGTAGGCAACAAGGAGTTTATCGTCCCTAGAAAGAACCCAAGGGGCAGCGCATGTTTGGCATTTATGCTGCGTTATCGCCTATTTATGGGGAATAACCACACTTCATAGACTCTGCCTTGGCTAAAAACCAAACATGCTGCTGCAAATTCAATCATCCTTGGTGCATTTACTACATCCTTTATATAATAAGTAACGGGTCCTTGTAGTTTGCACTTCATCCTGTACCAACTTATGTAACGTATCCTTGTATGATTATTAGTCCCTTAACACTTATTAACACTCCTTGTATGGCAAAGTAGGTAATCAATTAATGATTTAGTTTACCTGCAGACGATTCAATGTGAGCACGTACAAACCATTGAAATTGCTCCAAATCGCCAAGCTGGCTGGTGATCATGTCTTCAGATACAGGGTCTAATTCAGACAGCGTGCTAATGGCATTACGATGATCGGCGTTTACGCCACTGTATACTTTGTCTAATGCGCCCAAATGTTCAATTACAAAGGCTTTACCTAATGAGTATTCATCCCACGTGCGGCGATCTACAATTGACTTAGGTGTACCTTGTGGCGTACCGCCTAATGTAGCAATACGCTCTGCGATGGTGTCGGTCATTTCGCGAATAGCATCCACCTGCGGGTCTAACATTTCATGAACACCAATAAAACTAGGGCCCACTACATTCCAATGAATATGCTTTAAAGTAAGTTGTAAATCTAAAAGAGATACAAGTCGATTATCGAGTGTTTCAATTGTTTTTTTTGCTGTTTCGTTATCCATACCTGGGGCTGTAAATTCAATTGGGTGTTGTGAGTTACTCATAATGTCTCCCGTTATATAATGTCTTGTATGTAGCCATTGCTACTATTTAACTTGCAATACATGAAGCAAAGCCTATGCCTATTAGATTTGTTTGTATAAACCATTGATAATTAATGTTTTATTTTGGATTCTAGTGTAAGGTGAACAAAAGGAAGGGCGGATATTATGAATTTTATGCACTGATTTTTGTAAATTCTGCATACTAGCAATAAAGTCGGGATGCGTGTGGTACGCGTTTAAATTAGACGGCGTTTAGAAAGGCATAATCGGTGTAGTGCAACTATTTTGCGTACTTAGTAGTTAATTTAGACCCGCATTACATGAGCTTTAAAAGTTAGCTTTAGGGCACACGCGTTTCAATATTTAAGTAAGACATGATTTATAAACTAAGCAGCTATATCTAAAAGGGGCCAATTGTGTACCTATGTTAAATTAGCACTCACACTTTATATTCATACAAAGCCTGTACAGTTCTTTGATTGCTGCACTTAACTGCCTAAATTTAAAAAATCATTCTTTATACTTATTTAATCTCTTTAGTTGGTGAATGCTCACTGATATACTCCTGCCGCATTTTAATTGGGGTTATGTAAATAAATAATGAATTTTTTTAAAGCACTGTTTACAACATCTATACTGCTTTTGTCTCACTCAGCTCTAGCAGAAAATTGGAGCATCACACAGCTTCACACAAACTTTGGCGATGCCTTAAATCCTTTTACTGGGGAGTCGTCATTTACACGCACCTACACCATAGAGCATGCCTCAGAGCATGACTTGGGTGATAACTACTTTTTTATCGATTTTTTAAACGACAGTCTTAGTGATGGTTTTCAAGATACGGGTATTTATGGCGAGTGGTACACAACACTTAGCTTATCAAAAGCCTTAGAGACTTCTTTAAAATACGGACCAATAAAAGACACAGGTTTAGTGTTTGGTATAAATGCCGGTGAAGAGGGATTAATGAAATACACCCCAGGCATAAAGCTCAGCTGGGATGCGCCAGGCTTTGATTTTTTAACAACCACTTTTGCAGGCTATATTGATGCCAATGGTGGCGTTCAAAAAGATCTGTTAGCTAAACAAGATAACAGTATTTTTATAGACCTTGCTTGGGGTGCTCCTTTCTCGTTAGGTAGCCAAGCTTTTTACTTTACCGGCCATGTTGAATACATCTCTGGGCGTAATGATGAGTTAGACAATAAAGTTAATGAATGGCTACTTGCGCAGCCTGCAGTTTATTGGGATGTTGGGCAAAACTTTAATTTAGATGCTAAGCAATTAATGGTGGGAGCTGAATGGCGTTATTGGTACAACAAGCTTGGTACGGCTGACATAGAAAACCAGCCCTTTTTACATGCTATTTGGGTATTTTAAGCAAAGCATGCTTTGCTAGGCTGACAAAAAAATAGCGCCTTTTGGCGCTATTTTTTTCAGTGTGGTTGGAACTATAAATGGTTGGTTTTACTCGTAACCACGAGGTTTTTTGGTTTTTATTACTGCGATGTAAGCATGCCAGCTGGCATAGCTTAGCAAAGGCATAATTACAATAAAGCCCGCGGCGCCGGTAGCAAAGCCGATGGCTACGAGTAAAAATATACAAATAGACCACACCACCATAGCGGCAAAGTTAGTTTTAACAGCGTTCATAGAACTTATGACTGCGGTCATAATATCTACTCGGCGCTCCATCATTATTTGCGGAGCAAAAGCAGAAAGCGAAAATACAGTTACAAGCAATACACCACCTATTAAACTGCCTAGCGATAAAAACGCTGATAATTCTTCAAAGGTGGGATTGGCATGGCTAGGATATAAAGCATGCACAAGCGCGGCTAATCGCATCCAAGCTATCATGATCACCATTAGCATTATTGCAAAACCCCATTCGCCTGCAGGGTTTCTAAACATCGACTTAATAGAGTGGCTTAATGTGGGTTTATGCCCTTTCTCAAGCTCCCATGCTACATCGTAAAGACCTGCCGCAAAGGCAGGGCCTATTAATGCAAATGCCACGGTGGCGGGCAGTATCACTAAATAGGTCCCTGTAAACATTGCCGAGTAAATAATAGCTACAGGAATTAGGGTAAATATAACCCCGTAAATTAGGCTCAATATGGGCGCACGGGTCATGTCTTTAAACGCCAGTGCGAGCCAGTGAAAAGCTGCAAATGTGTTTACCTTATTGCATTCAATGCAGCGGGCAAATTCAGAGTGTTTATTAATCGTATTTGTTGTTGGCATAACAACGCTCCTTAACAAGGTGTCTTTTAAAGGTTTAGAACACATTGGCTTTATTTACAAATAGAACAACATATACGCAACAAAAAATATTTTCGGTCAATTTATATACTAATTTGGTTTTGACAGCTGCTATTGGTGAGAAAAGTTAAAGGCTAATTCAGTAAGTAGGTATAAATTTGCAATTTGGTTAATAAAAAGTTAACAAGCGGTGCTGGTAAGCTTTTTTAATTACAACCAGTCTAACAGGAATAATAAAATGGACGAGATAATACATAATATTGATGTAAATCAGTATTTGCCCGCAGCAATAATGTGGGCAACAAATATTCTAATGGCAATCGTTATATTACTAATAGGTTCATGGCTTGCAGGCAAAGTGCGTAATATGATTGTAAGTTTATGCCATAAATACACTCATTTTGATGACACACTATTTAGGTTTTTAGGTAGCATGGCGCGCTATGTTATTTTAGCGTTTGTATTTATTGCCGTGTTAAACCGCTTTGGTGTGCAAACAGCTTCAATTATTGCACTATTAGGTGCAGCAGGCTTAGCTATAGGGTTAGCACTGCAAGGTGCTATGTCTAACTTGGCTGCTATATTCAGACCTTATAAAGTAAACGACTTTATAGAAGCTGCAGGGCGCTTTGGTAAAGTTACCGAGGTTGATATGTTTACCACTATTTTGCAAACGTTCGATAATCAGCAAGTGATTATCCCCAATAGCCAGATTTGGGGAGCGCAGATTATTAATCATTCGCACCATCCTATTCGCGGCGTAGATATGAATTTTGGTGTGGCATACGATGAAAACACCGATGCGGTTCGCAAGGTTATTGATAGCGTGCTTGAGGCTCACCCACATATTTTAAAAGACCCAGCCCCCTTTGTTGAAGTAGAAACACTTAACAATAGCTCGGTAGACTTTTTAGTAAGGCCGTTTTGTAAAGGTGAGCACTACTTTGAAATTTTATACACAGTGCCCGAGCTGATTAAAAAAGCCCTTGATGATAACAATATCGAAATTCCATTCCCGCATCGTAAAGTTATTTTAGTTAACGAGAATAAAGACTAATATAAATCCTTTTTAAAAAGAGCACTTTTAAGTGCTCTTTTTTTGTCTGAAAAAGTTACATGCTTGTGTAAATTTTACTTTTATAAATTAGCCAAAATACGACTTTGTTACCTTTACCCTCCTTTTTTACTAGGTTAGTAGGCTGGTCTTGATATTGCATTTGCAAGGCCACTTTTAGTTTTAAAGCTTATAAAAACTATTGACCCATTAAATCAAATTGTATGAAGGACTAAACATGGCTGAATCATTTAAATACGCAGGCAATAAAGGGCATGGCGGCGAGTTGCATCAAAAAGCGTCGGATGAACACCCTACCATGACCACCGCGCAGGGCTGCCCTGTAAGCGACGACCAAAATTCATTGCGTGCGGGCAAGCGCGGCCCAGGGCTTCTGGAAGATCACGTAATGCGCGAAAAATTATTTCACTTTGATCACGAACGCATTCCTGAACGTGTGGTCCACGCAAGAGGGTACGGCGCACACGGATATTTTGAAACTTACGACACGCTTGAAGATTTAACCTGTGCAGATATTTTTCAGCGCAAAGGTGAAAAAACTCCAGTGTTTGCACGATTCTCAACTGTGGCAGGAAATAAAGGGTCTCCCGATTTAGCACGTGATGTTCGCGGCTTTGCTGTTAAATTTTACACCAAAGAAGGAAACTGGGATTTAGTGGGTAACAACATACCTGTATTTTTTATTCAGGATGCGATGAAGTTTCCTGATTTAATTCACTCTGCTAAGGCTGAACCAGACCGTGGTTTTCCGCAAGCACAAACCGCGCACGATAACTTTTGGGACTTTGTAAGTTTATCGCCCGAGTCGGTACATATGCTCATGTGGGCCATGTCAGATAGAGCTATACCGCGTTCTTTACGCTTTATGGAAGGCTTTGGTGTTCATACCTTTAAATTTATTAATGCCAAAGGGGATGAGAAATTTGTTAAGTTTCATTGGAAACCAAAAGCCGGCATGCAGTCAGTTGTGTGGAATGAAGCACTTAAACTGAATGGCGCCGATCCTGACTTTCATCGCAGAGACATGTGGGAGTCTATTGGTAAAGGCGACTTCCCAGAGTGGGAGCTAGGCGTACAGGTGTTTGACCAACAATTTGCAGATGAATTTGAATTTGATGTTTTTGATTCCACTAAACTTATACCGGAAGAGCAAGTGCCCGTAAAAATTGTTGGGCGCATGGTACTTGACCGCGTAGTCGACAACTTTTTTGCCGAAACAGAGCAAGTTGCATTTTGTACACAAAACATTGTACCGGGGCTTGATTTTACACCCGACCCATTACTGCAAGGACGTAATTTTTCGTATTTAGATACGCAAACCAAGCGCTTAGGCGGCCCTAACTTTACGCATATTCCGGTTAATGCGCCTAAATGTCCGATGCGCCATTTTCAACAAGATGGTCATATGGCAATGCATAACCCTAAAGGGCGTGTTAACTACGAGCCAAACTCGTGGAGCGGCGATGAACATAACCCACGCGAATGCCCGGTGCATGGCTTTAAAAGCTCAAGCGAGCCAGAAGTAAGCGGTGGAGATAAGCTGCGTTATCGCTCAGAAACATTTAGCGATCACTACAGTCAAGCTCGCCAATTTTACTTAAGCCAAACAGAAGTAGAGCAAGCGCACATTCAATATGCGTTTGTATTTGAGCTTTCAAAAGTAGAGCATGTGCCGATCCGTGAGCGAGTGGTTTCGCATTTATTAAACGTAGACAAAACATTAGCGCAAGAAGTGGCTAAAGGTCTCCGCCTGCAAGACATGCCAGAGCCTGCAGAAGCGGCTATGCCAACGCGTAACGATTTACCTGTGTCGGATGCACTTAGTATTTTAAAAAATGCGCCTAATACCTTTAAAGGTCGTAAATTAGGTATTTTAGTAAGCGATGGTTTTGATGCCGATATTTTCAACTCAGTTATAAATGCCTTAGACGCTGAAGGCGCTAACTACGAAATTGTGGCCGCACAAGTGGGTGGAGCATGTTGTAGTAAAGGTAAGCATGTAGCAGCTGATCAAGTAATTAATGGCGGCCCTTCGGTACTTTACGATGCGGTGATGGTACTTGCAACGCAAGAAGGCGCTAAGAAGCTTGCCGGTATTCCTGAGGCTAAGGACTTTGTAAGCGATGCATTCGCGCATATGAAATACATTGGCTTTACGCCAAACGCGGATCCGCTGTTTAAAGCTGCAGGGCTTGAGAATAAAAAAGATGAAGGATGGATTGATTTAGATAAAGTATCTAGCGATGGCTTTGTTAAATCGTTGCGTAATCTTCGCTTTTGGAAGCGTTAAGTAAAATTTTGCGCATTGTTTAATGTTAGTTAATCTCAGTTCAGGTTAACTAACATACCTAAATTAGCGCAAAACAAAGGATAACTGTTATGACCTTTTCAGCCATGTCAAAAGAGCACAATACGATAATACCTTTTTTAATTATGGATGATGCACAGCAAGCCATTAGTTTTTACAAGAAGGTATTTAATGCCGAGCTAATTTCGCAAATGCCTTTGCCTGAAGGGGGTATAGCGCAGGCTGAAATAGCTATTGGTAATACACCATTAGTTGTAGCTGACGCTTGTCCACTAGAAGGCCACCACAGCCCGCATAAAATTGGAGGCTCACCCGTAAACCTAATACTTTATGTTAAAGATGTTGATAGTGTATTTAGTCGCGCGCTAACGCTAGGCTCTAAGCTCGTTAGACCCATACACACGCAATTTTATGGTGATCGTGCTGGCACATTTGAAGATCCGTTTGGCCATATATGGACAGTGGCAAATCAAAAAAAAGATGTGAAGAAGGAAAGTATTGAACAACGAATGGCTAATTTAATGACAAAAGAGCAAGACGCCTAATACGGCTTGCTCTTTAAAGTTAAAAGTAATCTAATTAAATTTGTTGATCTATAATCGCTCTAATTTCACTAAGCGTGGTTTCTTTTTCAAGTTTGCCATCTTCAAAAACAACCTCTAACAGTCCCTGTGCTTCTTCTTGTTCGGTTACGTCATCAAATAAAGTGAGCTCGCCATTAACTCGCTCTATTTTTAGAAGCCCTTTTGCCGACTTTTTCTTTGAATCAGTTTTTGGGTCTTTAAAAATAGCCAAGCGTTCACCTGCTTTAACTACGCTAGTGGCTTTTACAGCTGAGCCATGAGTATCACGCGTTACATATTGATAGCTGTAAGAGCCAATTCCAAGCACTACTTTTGATGCAAACCCTTTATCCATTAGGCGTTGTAGTATTTGGCGCTGACGTGTAAGAGTAATAGCATCGCCGTAAATAGCGCCAATGTGGTCATCGAGCAATTTATAGCCTTTTGATGTTGTTGTACCGCCAAATATATCCCATAGACACTCTATAAGCCCTTTAACTTCACATTCCGTAAGTTCAATGGTGTTGTTATCTTCAAAACCATAATAGTGTCCGTTAAACCGGTATGCTTCATAGCCATTTTGAATTACTTCTTTTTCAGCTTCTTTTTGTGTTTCGTGTAACTCATTGTAATCAGATACAGGTGAAATATTATAACCTGTTAATACTTTAACTGGGTCACCCGAGTCAGGACGAATAACTAAGGTCCCGTCTCGTGCCATTATTTCATTTTTTAGTTGCGGTAAATAATCAGTCACTAATGTCCAAAAATCCCACGTGTCAGATACAACACTTAAGATGCCTTTAGGTGATTGTTCTTTCATTAAATATTTGAAAAACTCAATTTCACCTTCCATTATCCAAGAGCACGTAACTGAGTGCTCTGTTGCGTCTACAGAGCAGCCCACGAGTTCTTTATCAACATTTGCACCATAGTATTTTTCTGCAAATAAGACCGCCGGAATAGTGTCTGTCCCTACAAGCCCAGATGCTAAGTGACCAAATCCACTCATTGCTGCAGCGTGTTTTCCAAACATTCCTCTAAAGCTAAAGTCATGCCCTTGAAACGGCACAAACTCCATAGGCATTCCTGTTTTTTGTGCAAACTCTTTAAACACTTTTAAGTAGGCAACAGAGGTTGTTGTGCTGGTTTGTATAGGCCAGTTCTCACAACTTAATACGGTTTCAATCATATTTGTTAACCATTGAAAACCCGCTTTGGTGTTTACAATAGTCATGGGTGGTACTAAGTAAGGTACCAATGTTCCCTCTGGTAAGGCTTTAATTTTTAATGGTAAGTAACCTAAGTCATGTAAGTCTTCTAAGTATTTTACATCAACTGTATAGCCAAGCATTGAGCTCATAATACGTTTGTGATTGGCAACGGCTGTTGCTCTGTCTGCTTTAAAAAACTCACTCCATTCTTCTAAAAGATAACTTTTAATAAAGTATTGAAGACCAACAAACGCCACCTTATCGTTATTTTCTACGTTGCTCAGTTTTCCGCTACGTGATGTGAAGTTTGCATATACTTCACTTACATCAGGGTGATAAGCACGGCTATGAAATTCTTTATAAACATCTTTTTGCATGCTTGCAGCTGTAATAGTCATCGTGTTTTCCTTACATCTCAATTACTGTTAAATCTATTTTTGAATTAGCTTGGTATTCATAAGCCGGTTTGAATGAGTCAGTTGTATAAATTTTATCTATGAGACCTTCAAATACATCAAGTCCTTTTGAAAAAATGCCATGAGTAATAAAGAGAGAAATCTCAACAGCACCATTATTTTTTAAGACTTTAGCCAGTTCGATAAAGGTCCTACCGCCATCACATATATCATCGGCAATAAGTACGCTTTTACCTTTAACGTCACCAATAATTTCTGTTTTTACTATTTCACCTGTTTTTAAATTTCTTACTTTTTGAGCTTGAATAACCTCAGGCATACCATCGAATTTTTCTGAAATTTTAATGGTTTTTTTACTTGCTCCAGCATCTGGAGAAATAAGCGTAAGTTCACCATTTGATAAACGTTGGCTAAGCTCTTGGCAGCGCGCAAGTAACGAAATCTGTTCAACATTAGTTACTCTATTAATTAAAGCGGGAGATACATCGCTATGCGCATCCCAAATAGTTACCTTTGAAAAATTTAAGCTATTAACAAAGTTTGCCATAACAGCTGCACCTAGCGCTTCGCCTTCAACGCATACTCGGTCTTGTCGTGCGTAAGGGAAGTAGGGAATAACAAGCTCGATAGGCGTACTTTCATTGGTTAATCTTTTTAGTGCATCGACAGCAATCATTAATCTAACCATTTTTGTAGAGTTGGTTAGTCGTTCAAAAATCTCTATTTTAGTAGAGCCAGAAAAAGTAGTTGAGTTGAATCTCACGTGCTCTTCACCACCAGAAAAAGTAAAGTGCTCATAATCGACTAACGATTTACTTCCAGTTGAGTCATAACTATATATTTTCATTTTTTGTCCTTATTAATGTTTGTGTCTTAGCGACACAAATAAATTATCAAATGTATTTTTAGTAATCAAGCTATTTTTTAACTAAACATCTGAATTTATTACAAGCTTGCAGTCGTTCGGCAGGTTGAAATTAAAATACGTTTGATTTATTGTGTCACTAAGACATTAAATCTGTTGGGCGTGCAATGACTAATCATTACGATATTAGCGAATATAAAAATCCATTATTTACAGTCGACAGTGTACTGTTTACGGTTAAAGACGGTACTTTAAAAGTGCTCATGGTAAAGCGGGCAAGTGAGCCTTTTGCTAGTCGCTGGGGATTGCCAGGTGGGTTCGTTGATGTAGATATTGACGATAGTGTAAGCATGACGGCACTTAGAAAGCTCAAAGAAAAAACCAGTGTCGCACCTCAATATTTAGAGCAGTTGCAAACATACTCCGGTATTAATCGTGATCCGAGAGGGTTTAGTGTCACTTTGGTCTATTTTGCCTTAGTTGCCGAGGCGCAAGTATCAACTCACATTGAAACAGTTGATGATGCTAAATGGATAGATTTAGATGAAGTAAATAATCTCCCTGTGGCTTTTGATCACAAGTATATTATTGAGCAAGCTAAAGCGCGTTTAAAACAAAAAGCATTATACTCAATGGCGCCGGTTTTTTGTTTGCCAGAGCACTTTACTGTAGGGCAGTTTAAGTCCGTAATTGAAACCATTATAGGTAAGCCTGTTCAACGTAAAAGTATTATTAGACGTATTGAAGCTGCTGATATGTTTGAAGCACTCGATGAAAAAGTTAAATCGGGCGGACGCTTAGCGCAGTTATACAAGGTAAAAGACGGTGTTGATATTGTTAATTTTGAGCGTAATTTAAGTGTTTAATTTTAAATGGAATTAAATTTTGAGCAGTAAAGATGTACTTTCTTATTATCGTGATTGCTATAGAGAAGATAGCGCGGATTTAAATTTATGGAATTTAAATAAATTAAAAAAAGAAGATCGTCTGGTGCTTGAAGGGCGTGATGATTTAGGTTCAGGCTTTTTGCCACGCCTGCCGCTTCCTTTAGAATTTGCTGAGCAAATGATGAAACGTGTTGAGGTATATCAGCGAGAACGAGTGTTACTTTATGCTCGTTTTATATTCATAGGCAACATAGAAGTTAAAGGTGAGGTAAAACAGGTTGTTTCACCTATCTTATTTAATGAAGCTGTTATAGAAAAAGAACAGGGTGACTATTACTTTTCTTTAAATGAACATCACCCCGATATAAACGAATCATTAACGTCGCTTTTAATACCAGATGTGAATAAGCTTACACGTATAGATGAAACGGATGACATTCAATCTGCTTATTTTTGGACTTCATTATTAAAAGAAAGCCCAGTAAACATAAACGTACTTGAGCTTTTAAGCTACCCCGAACTTGCTAATTACGACGAAATAAAAAAAGCAATAAAAAGTAATAAAGCGACACTACTGCCCGTCTCTATGCTCGTTTTTGTTGAGCGTTCAAGCAGTAGTCGTGGTGTACTTCATGAGTTAGAAGAGATTATTGAAACAAATAAACTACCGCCTCCTATAAATGGTTTAATTGCGGCTGTGCAGCCAATAATCGAAAATAAAAAACTAAAGTATGATTACTTACCGGGTTTACTGTCGGGTCCGCAAAAGAAAGTAATTTCGACGGCTGCAAATATTAGTTTAGGGTGTGTTTCAGGACCGCCCGGTACAGGTAAGAGTTACACCATTGCGGCGATTGCGGCTGAGCATATGGCGCGAGGAGAGTCGGTGCTTATTGTTGCAAACAACAACCCCGCACTGGATGTAATAGCCGATAAATTAGATAAAAGTTTTGGGTTAAGCGACGTGTCTATTCGCGCTGGGCAAAAAGAGTTTTTAAAAAAATTAAAAGATTATATTGCCGATTTATTAGCAGGGTACTTAGTGGATGAACAAGATAACCCCGCGCTTATTGAGTCTGAACTAAACGAATTAAATACCTCATTAAATGAATTAGAACTGCGCTTTAGTCAGTTTTGCCACCGAGCCATAATTAGAGGTAAAAGACTTAAAAACCTTGAAGATAAGAATATCGAATGGCTTAGCAATTTATACATTAAATTTGCTCGTCGTGGTATTAAACAATTAGCAAAGCAGTGGTCTTCGTTAGAGCAAATAAATACTCAACAACTTAAAAGAGAAAAATTGGCGAGTAGTTATTTAAATGCCTTAAAAAATAAAAATCTTAACTCTTTGATTAATACACAGCGTAAATCGCTCAACGCTTTTAACCAAGCTATTCGCAGTCGTACATCTAAAAGGCAGTTTGAGCTTTTTGATAATATAGAATATGAGTCTTTATTATCAGCTTTTCCGGTGTGGTTGGTTAGTTTAAATGCTTTGTATAGAGTATTACCGTTAAACGCTGAAATGTTCGACTTAATTATTATTGACGAAGCGACACAATGTAACATCAGTAGTTGTTTACCTGCACTTTATCGCGCAAAAAGAGCGATTATTGTCGGTGATACTAAGCAGTTAAAACATTACTCTTTTTTGGCAAAAAACAAAGAAGCCCAGCTTATGTCTAAGAATAATGTGAGCTTTAGCGATAAAGGCGTTATGAGCTATCGTGATAACTCTATTCTAGATCTGACCTTAAATGCATTAAACGATAATAAACAACTGGCATTTTTAGATGAACATTTTAGAAGTAAGCCTGAGTTAATTAATTTTAGTAACGAACATTTTTATCAATCAAAGTTAAAAATAATGCAGCACAGACCTTGTACAAGTACGGGTAACTTACTGGTACAACGCGTTAATGGAACTCGAGATAGTTCAGGTATTAATCATCTTGAGGCGGACAGTATTATAAACACGATTAAGCAACAAATTGATGATGATAAAAGCGCAGGGATCAGCCATAGCATTGGGGTTGTTTCGCCTTTTAGAAACCAAGCTGATTATATTACCAAAGAGATAGAAATTCACTTTAATGAAGCTGAGATAATAAAGTATAAACTGAGATCTGCCACTCCATTCGGTTTTCAAGGCGAGGAGCGAGACATTATGCTTATCTCTTTTGCGCTAGATAATAATGCTAAAAGAGCTGCGGCTTATATTAATAAAGCAGATGTATTTAATGTGTGTATTACACGAGCGAGGCAAAAACAATGTGTATTTTTATCAATAGATGAAACGCAATTGCCAGCGCATTATTTACTAAGACGTTATATAAGTTCAATAACGCAGTTTGAAGCAACTCACAATGTAACCTCTGATATTGATAAATTTCAGCAAAGTGTTATCTGTGAATTAACTAGTTTAAAAATAGAAACGTGGGCTGGTTACACGATAGCGGGAACGGATGTTGATATTTTTTGTCGGTATAATGGTCGATATCTTGCGATTAATTTAATTGGCTTTCCAGGGCCATGGGCTGATTTTTTTGAGCTCGATACCTATAAATTATTTAGCCGCGCTAACATTAATATACTGCCAATAAGTTATGGATTATGGGTTGTAGATAAAAGTACGTGTGTACAGCACATTATTAGTAAGCTTAGGGTGTGTGGAACGTACTCAATAATGTAAAAGGAATTAAAATGTTTATGTCTTTGTTTAAGCCTGAGTATGGGTACTATGGATTTTTATTTATGACCTTATTGACTTTGTGTGGGGCAATAGAAGGATATTTACTGTCTTACAAGCAAAAAATTATAGATAAAAGTATTTCTAATAACGCTAAAAAGATGAACATATCATTAGAGGAATCCACACAGCAAGATAATATAAAATACCGCAGGAAATTGGCTAAACGAGGGTGGGGGAAAGCATCACTAATATTTATATACGAAACAAGCTCATATCTTTTTGTTCTTTTTTTGTTGATATTTCCTTTTATTTTAGCAGCTTATATCCCCATAGTTTTATTTCTTGTAGATAATTACTTTTATCAATTTTTCATTTACTTTATTATTTGGGTGGCTTATTTTTTTCTATTCGTTTTATATTTAAAGTTAAATGATAGTGGTGGAATTCTTCTTATTACAGGCATTACGGCATTTGCGGGCTTTTTTCTAGCTAGTGCATTAGCTGTCGCAGTTAGGTGGCTAATGGGCGTGATTTAGTAATTAAGGTGCACCCTAGATCGGGTTACATTAAATAAAAAGCTCAGCAGTTAAGTGCTGAGCTTTTAAAGTTTATTACAATTAACCTAAATTTATAGCTAAATATTTTATTTGGTCACCATTTATTTGCGGTAAAAAATAAATATCTTGGTACTTAAAATATTGTTGCCTGTTAATAGTGACAGCCTCTGCCGAAATAGGGAGAGTATCGTAGGTTTGACCTAAATCGTAATTTTTAGCACTGCCTACTTTTATAGCCTGATTAACAACTATTTTAGGCTCATCAACTACTCTATAACCATTATTGTCTGCCACGTAATATACATTTTGGTAGGTGTAGTAAGTGGTATTATGGAGCTTAAAATGCGAGTAGTGCCTAGGTAATGAGCGTATTCTTAAACCTCTTGGTGGCTTAACAACATGGTAGCCTCTTTTCGCTTTACGATAATAAATACCGTCACTAAAGGTAAACGAAATACCATTAAATCTAATTGATGCACTGTTACGCGGTAAATGATTAAAGTAGCGCCCTGGTCTGTAGGTAACTACATTGTGGCGGTTATTTTTTATGTAGGTACGTTTGCGTTTTTCTTGCTTGTAATGCACTACTTTGCGTTTTGTTTCTTTACGCTTTTCGCGTTTCTCTTGTTTGCGATCTTCTCTTTTGTTTTGTTTATATTCAATTCGTCGCTTTTTATCTTCACGGCGTTCATCGCGTTTGTACTGAATACGTTTAGCACGGTCGTTATTAAAATTTTTGTTGTTCTCTCGCTCGTTTGGTGCTCCAAGCGCAGAGCCAGATACTGCGCCTAATGCAAGTAGGGCTGGGAGTAAAAAAGTGAGTTTCATAATATTGCCTCGTGTATGTTTTTACATAACTGGGTTCAATACTAGCGCTTTAAACTGAATGGTAACTGATATGTAACGGCTAATAAGGGGATGTTTACAGCTTTTTACTAACGTTTACTATTCTTGACAAAAGCCAACGCTTTCTCACATTTTTGGCGATTTTAGGAACTTTTGTAGGCTATAAGTCGCGTAACTAATTGTTACAGCAAGTGCTTTTAACACTTGCCGTAATTTGTATTTAACCTGAACTTTAGATAATAAATTTATCGCGAGCAGCTATTTTCAGCGCTAACAGCGTTGAATTTACTGAAAATCTCTGGCTAGAGAGTAAACCTAAATATCATCATGGTTCAATATGTTAGTAAATCTCTTAACCAGAGTTTAGGTTAATTAGCGTTTTGGTTAATTAGCGTTTTGGTTTTTCGGGTAGGGCTGCTTTTAATTGCTCCAATGGTACGTTAAGTGCTTTTGCTACAACCGCTAAATCAGCATTGGGGCCGCCAGCGTCTTGCATAGCTTGATTAAGCGCCTTTTCGCTAACGTCTAGCTCTTTAGCTGCTTGTGCAAACCCAGGTGGTGACATGCCGCCGCCATTAGGACCACCTGCTTTTGGGCCACCGCCACCAGGTGGTTCATGGCGAGTTATTTCAGTACCTTCAGGCGGTTTAGCACCTACGCCAGCTTGTGCTGTGGTAGTAAAGTTGTTTTGTGCAACCACGCCTTTTAAGCACTTAGGTAAATTAGGGAACGTATTACTGGCATGATAGTGGTAAGTAACTATGCCGTTTTCACCCGTAGGGCCTGTGTGGCCATTACAGCTATCTAGCTCGGCAGGTGTTGTACCATCAACTTCTTGGCTTCCGTAAATTGGGTAGCCATCAAAGCCATAACCAAATAGGGCGCTTGGCTTTTGCGCTAAGTTATTACAGTTAGCGTTTACATGTTCGTGTTTGTATACGCTATCTATATCACTTGCTGTGCCGTGATAGTGGTACCAACCACCAGGGTCAATATGGCCTGCGCAGGTGTCTAGCGCTGGTAAATGCCCAGTTCGCTGCACACTTGGCGCATCTGAAAATATAGGTACACCCGCAAGCGCTATACCCACCTTAGATACTGTGCCCAACGCTGTTGATTGCTCAGACATAACAGGGTACAGTGGTAAAAGGGCGGTAATTTCTACGCTTTTATCTACCGATACATTAATACATGCATGATCAACTGTTGGGCGAATAGTCGCGTTATCAACAATATGCACGTTGCCGTCTTCATCGTAAAAGGTAAAGCCTTGCTCGTTAAGCATGGTTAAAAATGCGTTATCTAATCTGTATAGGCCTGCGTCTGTGCCATCCCAATCCCAAATTCCGCCAACGTCGTCGAGCGTTTCTGGGCAAAAAGGGCCGACTTCAATGTTGTCGGGCTGATATTTTAAAACAACTTGGGCACACTGGGTTTGTAAGCCGTTTTCAAGCGTACACCCAACAGTTTGTGGCAGCTTTACCATGGCTTTAATATTAAAATCATCGGTATTAATAAGTGTGTTTTTGGCCGTTTTTTCTTGGGAGGTAGCTGCAGTATTATCGTTTTGGGCGTGTTCGCCACATGCAGATAAAAGTACAGCGCTACTTAATATACAAAGTGTTAGCTTAGCTTTTTTTGCGTTAATGCTACTTGCCACCGTTTGAGTGACTTTGGTTAAGCTCATACTTACCCCAAATACTGTTTAATTTCGTGTACCTAAGTATGGCAATAAATTGTGCAAATAAAATGAAAGTTTTAAAAGAGTTATTGATATGTCTAAGATGCATGGCTGGCTTTTAATTAACATTATTGAGCGTGGTTATTAAGTTATTCAATAAAATTACACGATTAAATACAAAGTATAAAAGTACAAGTTAATTACTGCTGTTTTTACTTGCCCAAGGTTTACCTAATAAAGCTCCTTATAATTAGAGTTCAAAACGCAAAAAGCACAAACCTAGGTTTGTGCTTTTATATTTTACGGTTAAATAATTATATTTTTTCCCAGTAGGGGTCGTCACCAAAGTAACCGCTAAAGTAGTCTATAAAGGCCCTTACTTTTGGCGCTAATAAACGCGAACTAGGGTAAACACTCCAAATAGCGGTGTCGGATGCAAGTGGGTAGTTTTCTAAAATTTGTACTAGTTCGCCACGTTGTAATTTTTTATACGCACACCAGCTCGACATTAAGGTAATACCTAAGCCTTGAGCGCAAGCGTCGCGCACAGCTTCACCGTTATCAGCGAGTAATACATTGTTAGTTTTTATATTTTGTAAACCTCGGTCTGTATTGAACGACCATGTTGTTAAGCTATGCAAATTAACACAGGTATGATTTTTTAAATCTTGTGGTGTTTTAGGCGTGCCATGCTTGGCAAGGTACTTAGGGGAGGCACAAATTAAGCGTTTATCGCGTGTTATTTTTTTGGCTATAAGTGTTGAATCTTCCAATGCGGCATCGCGTATTGCTATATCAAACCCTCCAGCCACCATATCAATAATGCTATCGCTTAGGCGCAAATCTATAGTTAGATCGGGGTATTGAGTAATAAACCCTTCTAACGCAGGAATAATATGCATTCGTCCAAATGAGGCTGGGGCGGTGATGCGTAATTTTCCTTGCGGCGTAATACTGCCAATACCGACCGATGCACGGGCTAATTCTACATTAGCTAACACTTCTTCAGCATGAGGTAAAAAAGCTTGCCCTTCTTCGGTTAATGACACTTTTCGGGTGGTGCGGTGCATTAACTTAACGCCTAAGGTTTCTTCGAGTTTGTTCATTTGTGCGCTAGATACCGCAGCAGAAAGCCCAAGCTCTTTTCCTGCAAGGCTAATATTATGCGTGTTAGCAATTCTGACAAATAGATTTAAATGGGCAATATTCATTATCAATTTTTTTTATAAAAAATAGTGTAAATTAATATATTATCAAAGAGGAGTGCAGTAAACGTTACCTTACTATTTTTTGATTAATCCCTGTTAACCCACTCTTAACCCTCGCCTTAATATACTGCGTGCAATGATGTAAATTAGGCATAATTAAATGGTTTATTTTAAAAAGCACTCAACAGTTTTATTGCTTGCACTTAGCTGTACGCTTGCCGCGTGTAGTAGCCAGCCAAGCTATACAGGTAATAGCACCGAGCAATCGCTAAAGCAGCATTCAAATTGGCAATACACACAAGATGATGCAACCGAGGTGAGTTATATTACTGATTTAGTGAATATAGCGGGGCTTGATGCGCTTATAGAGCAAGCCGTTGCAAATAACCCATCATTTAATCAAGTGTATGTTGCTTTAAAACTTGCTTATGCGCAGCGCGATGTCACTGCTGCAAGCCAGTGGTTTAGCGTTAGTGCTGATTTTGATGCACAGCGCAATGAAACTACCGGCACGCAGTACAGTTCATCGGTAGGTGTGAGCTGGGAGGCCGACGTGTGGCAAAAAATTGCAGATAATGTGGCCGCGCAAGATATGAACATAGCCAGTAATCAAGCAGCATATCAAAGCGCTAAAGATACATTAGTAGCAAGTGTCATTCGTACTTATTTAAATATTATTTTGCAGCAAGATTTACTCAACATAGAGCAGCAGCGTTTAACGGTTTTAGAAAATAACGAACAAAATATCGTAGAGCGTTACCAATATGGATTAGGCGATTTAGAGGCTTTAGATACCGCACGTACCAATACCGCCTCTACCCGAGCCACTATTGCCGATTACCAAGAGCAAATAGCCCAAGCTAAACGAGCACTCGTTTTATTAGTAGGCGTTGATAAACTTAAAAACTTACCGACAACATCAACGTTTCCTGACGTTATTGAGCCACTTAGCGCCTTACCAGTGCAAGATTTAGCACGCCGGCCTGATTTACAAAGTGCTTATTATAATATTCAAGCAAAACGTTATTTAGTTGATGTGGCCTACAAAGACTTACTGCCAAGTATTTCGCTTTCAGCTTCTTTGAGTGATTTGGCCACAACACCAAGCCAAGTATTGTTAACAAGCCCTGTGTGGAATTTATTAGGCAGCTTAAGTGCGCCATTATTTGAAGGCGGAGCACTGCGTGCGCAAGTTGATGTAGCTAAACTCAATGCTGAGCAAGCTTATTGGCAATACCAAGACACGCTACTCAGTGCGGTAAACGAAGTAGAAAACGCGTTGGGTCAAGAGCAGTCATTAACGCAGCAGCAACTTCAAATAAGCAAAGCACTTACCAGCGCAAAGCGCAGCTTTAGTAATTACCAAAGTAAGTATCAACAAGGTTTGGTTGATATTTTAGACTTACTCACCGTGCAACAACAAGTGTACGACCTGCAAGCTCAGCTTAGCCAAATAAATTACACTCTTTTAACTAACCGTATCGATTTAGGTCTTGCTTTAGGCCTTGGAGTATCATCATGAAAATTTCCCCAATACCTGTTGTTGTAACCCTTATTGCAGTGGTATCTATAGGGATTGCTGTGGCATATAACAGTCATAAAATTGCGCAGCAAGCACGTGGCTCTAAACCTGCTCAAGTTGATGCTATAGCACCGAATGTGTCGGTAATTAACGCGATACCCGGTACTTATCAGGCATATGTTAGTGGCCACGGTGAAGCAAAAGCACACTGGACATTAACGTTAAAAGCGCAAGTTAAAGGCGAAGTCATCAATATGAGTGAGCAATTTGCCACTGGTAATTTAATTGCTAAAGACCAAGAGTTTGCACAAATTGATAACACCGAATACCTACAAGCCCTCGCAAGTACTAAAGCCGCACTTGCTGATGCAAAATTAGCGTTACAAGAAGAGCAAGATTTAGGAAGCCAAGCAAAGCGGGAGTGGGAACGCTCAGGGGTAACACAAGCACCTAGCTCGCCACTGGTATTTAGAACGCTTCAGCTAGAGGCCGCACAAGCCACACTTGATAACGCCCAATATGCACTGCAAACCGCCCAGCGTGATGAGAAAAACACCCATATAAGTGCGCCATTTGATGCTGTGGTATTGTCTCGCGATATTGACCTTGGAACATACGTAAATATTGGCGATACCCTCGCTACATTAAACAGTACCGACAAAGTAGAGATTAGCGTGCCGCTTTCATTGAATCAGTGGCAAAACCTAGCAAGTGATAAAAGCAAAGAGGTTATTTTAAGTGATGTCACAACCCAAAATCAGTGGCAAGGTTATATTGCACGATTTGAGCAGCACCTTGATGATAGTTCACGCCAGCGCAGCGTAGTAGTTGCCCTCGATAAACCTTTTGAACAAGCAACTCCTTTGTTACCCGGTACTTTTTTAGCGGTACAAATTGCCGGTAAAACGCTTGATAATGTTATTAAACTGCCAGCATCGGCTATTTCACAAGAAGGCTTAATTTGGTATGTCAGTGAACAAAATACATTAGTAAGTACCACTGCAAATAAGGTTTTTGAGCGCGATGATTATGTTTATATATCGCCAATTGATGGGCAAAGTAATTTACGTGTAGTGGCGCGCCCATTAGTGAGCTACCTAAACGAAATGCGGGTAAACCCCATTGTTGAGGAGATGCCATAATGAGCCCGCATCAAGCACCACAATCGCCTAACTCACATAACCCGCTGCATGGCATTATTAATTGGTTTGCAAATAACTCAGTGGCTGCCAACTTATTACTGATAAGTGTTATTGTTATGGGGGTTATGTCTTTATCTACCTTACGTAAAGAGGCATTTCCTAGCCTTGAGCCTGATACCATTTCGGTATCTGTGGTTTATGATAGCGGTGATGCCCTGCAAGCAGAAGAAGGCATAGCCCTAAAAGTAGAAGAAGCACTCGAAACCGTACCCGGTATTAAGCGTATTACCTCAACATCAGATGCTAGTGGCAGCCATGTAAGTATTGAGAAAAAAACGGATTACTCGCTTGATGAGCTACTTACTGATGTAAAAACCCAAGTTGATGCTATAAACAACTTTCCGGTAGATGCCGAGCAACCTGTTATAGATAAAGCTCGTAGGCAAGATCACGCATTATCGTTACAATTATTTGGTGATGCCGATCGTCATACGTTACAAACCTTAGGTGAACAGCTTAAAGCCGATTTACTTGCTGAGTCAGGAATAAGTGACGTTACGCAGTCAGGTGTATTAGATCCTATGATGTCGATAGAAATCGACGAAGGTAAATTACAAGCCTACGGCTTAACTATCAGTGATGTAAGCGAAGTGATTAATAACGAATCATCAAGTCCGCTTTCAACAAGTCTACGTGATAGTAATAAGATTATTCGTTTAAAAGCAGCTGAGCAAGCTTATTGGCAGCGTGACTTTGCTGATATCGTTTTACTTACAACGCCTGCTGGCGCGCAAATTAAACTCGGAGATGTAGCAACTGTTACCGACAGTTTTGCTGAGGATACCAACTCACTAAGTCGTTATAATCAACAAAATGCCATAGGTATTGAAATACTTATGGATGAAAATAGCGATATAACCAGCATTGTTGAGCAAGCACAAAGTGTCATTGATAAATGGCACGAACGCGGGTTGTTGCCGCAAAATGTAGAGCTTGAAAGCTGGCAAGATAAAAGCACTATGATCACTGAGCGCTTATCGTTGCTCACCAAAAATGCCGTAACCGGTATTATTATGGTGTTTGTTATTTTAGCCATATTTTTGAACGTACGCGTTGCCTTGTGGGTTGCTGGTGGTTTGCCATTTGTGTTTTTTGGTACGCTATATTTTATGACCGACAGCTATACCGCACTTACCATTAACGAAATGACCACCTTTGGTTTTATTATGGCGCTGGGTATCGTAGTGGATGACGCCGTGGTCGTCGGGGAGAGTATTTACACGACTCGTAAAAAGCATGGTGATACGCTCAATAATACTGTTTTAGGCACTATGAAAGTAGCCGTCCCTACTATTTTTGGTGTACTAACGACGGTTGCTGCATTTATGGCGCTTTCTAATGTGTCGGGGAATTTAGGTAAAATATATGCGCAATTTGCAACCGTGGTCACCATTTGTTTGTTGCTGTCAGTGGTTGAGTCAAAGCTTATTTTACCCTCTCATTTGGCGCATATTAGTACCAAACGCCAGCTTAAATCGGGCATTAGTGGTTTATGGTCTAAAGTACAACACGGCGCAGACAGTGGCTTAAACTGGTTTAGTGCGCATATCTATCGCCGTGTTATTGAATACTCACTGCGCTTTAGGTATGCAGTAGTGGCTGCGTTTATTGCCTTTTTTATATTGGTTATAGGCATGCCAATGACTGGTACGGTTAAAGTGGGATTTTTCCCAAGTATTCCTGGCGATACTGTTAGTGCTGAGCTGGTTATGCAAAATGATGTGGCTTACGGGCAAACTAATAAAAACTTGTTAGCGCTTGAGCAAAGTGCCTTAAAAGCACAGCAAAATTTAATGGATAAGTATGACTCACAAGAAAGCGAAATTACTAGTTTACAAGTATTAAGTAGCAGCGATACCAGCGGCTCTGTAAGTGTTGAGTTATTAAATGAAGGTGAGTTTACCGCGACCGAATTTGCACAAGAATGGCAGCGTGTAGCAGGTACTCCCGAGGGCAGTAAAAAACTACAAGTATTAGCCACGCGCAAAATGGTCGATAACTTTAAAGTAGAGCTAAAAGCGTGGGATGACGAAACCGTTATGGCAGCAGGCGCTATTTTTAAAGAGCGCTTAGAAGGTATTGCAGGCGTTAATGGTATAGACGACAACTTTAACCCAGGGCAACCGCAACTTAAATTTACCCTTAATGCACAAGGGCGCGCACTAGGTATGGATACCGCAAGCTTATCACAGCAAGTGTTGCAAGCCTTTGGTGGAGCGATTGTACAGCGATACCAGCGCAATAAAGACGAAATTAAAGTACGTGTACGTTATCCTGAAAACGCCCGTAAAACACCTGCCGATATTATGCAATCTCGTATACGTTTGCCCGATGGTACAATTGTACCGCTGGTTAACGTAGCAAGTATTAGTAGCGAATACCAACAAGATGAAATAACCCGTATCGACGGCCTACGTGCTATTTATTTAAGTGCCCAAGTAGATAAAAATGTTATAGCACCTAATGAATTAGTAGACAGCTTAACCCGCGACTTAGTACCGGAGTTAACTGCGCAGTTTCCAAACTTAAGTATTCACTTTGCAGGCGAAGCCGAAGAGCAAGACGAAACCACAGGCTCTATGAGCTCCATGTTTATAGCGGCATTACTGGTTATTTACGTGTTGTTGGCGATTCCACTTAAATCATATATTCAACCGGTGCTAATTATGGTGGCTATTCCATTTGGTATTGTGGGGGCTATTTTAGGTCATTGGTGGAACGACTTAACCATTAGTATTTTATCGCTCAACGGTATTTTGGCGCTAAGTGGAGTTGTAGTAAACGACAGCTTATTACTTGTTTCGCGCTTTAACGAGTTAACAAAAGAAGAGGGTATGAACACGCACGATGCTATTGTTGAGTCGTGTACAAGCCGCTTGCGTGCTGTAATGCTTACCTCAGTAACAACGTACGCAGGCTTGATCCCACTGTTAAGCGAGACCTCTTTGCAGGCGCAGTTTTTAATCCCTGCAGCGGCATCATTAGGCTACGGTATTTTGTTTGCCACTGTGATTACTCTCATCCTTATACCTGCATTATTAATGATTCAAACAGACATTAAGCGCCTACTTACCAATGTGTTACACTTTTTAAGTGGTAAGCGTACCCAAGGAGCCGCCTCTTAATGATAAACGTACTACTGGTTGAAGATGATATAGACCTAGCCACTACGATTGTTGATTATCTCGATATAGAAGACATATCGTGTGACCATGCAAGTAACGGTGTAATGGGGCTAAATTTAATAGAGAATAATCAATACCAAATGATTATTCTCGATATTAATATGCCCAAAATGGACGGCTTAACACTGTGCAAAAAGTTGCGTGAACAAGGCAAAAATACGCCCGTGTTAATGCTTACAGCACGCGATAGCCTTGATAATAAGCTAGAAGGCTTTGCCGCCGGCAGTGACGATTATTTAGTAAAGCCCTTTGCCATGAAAGAGCTGGTAGCACGGGTGCAAGTACTCGCAAAGCGTAAAAGCGGTGAGGTAAAACGCCTTACTTTAGCCAATTTACAGTTAGACTTGGCCAAGCACTGTGCCATGGTAGAGGGGATTACTTTAAAGCTCTCGCCTATTGCTTTTAAGCTACTTGAAACGCTCGTGCGCGAAGCGCCACAGCCAGTTACACGTAGTGTCATTATGCAAGCCATTTGGGGAGAAGAGCAGCCCGACAGTAATAGTTTAAAAGTGCATATTTACCACTTACGCAAGCAGCTAGAAGCTGCGACCCAGCAAGTAAAGCTAGAAACCATCCCCAATATTGGCTTTGCGATAAAAACAGTGCAGGGAGATGCACAATGAAAATAAGACCCAGCTTGAGGCTTTATTTTTTTGCCAGCATGCTGGTATTAAGTTCGATTATGGCTATCGGTTTTTCCTTTTTGAGTGTTAACTATTTTGTTGATGGTTTAGATAAAGGCTTAAATGGTGTTATGTTTGCGCTTTCGCAAACGGCAGAGGTTGAAGATGGGCAACCAATTGAAATGGTTGGGTTTAGCATAGCGAGTCGCTGGGAAGATATGCCAAAGGAGATAAAGCAACGATTTATAAAACCAACTCATAATGGTGTACTTCAAAAGAAAGCCGACAAGCCATCTTTTTTTTCGATGCCCGAAAACCTATTTTTTGCCGTGTATTATCAAAACGAAGCTGGAGAGTCGCGTTATGTATCGCGCATCATGCTCGAAAAAGAGCGCCCCAAAAAACAAGTCACTGATAAAAAGCCAATACAAAGGGTGTTTTGGGTAGCCTTAACGGCACTTGCAGCTATTACATTGTTTGCATTTTTTTTATTTATGATTATGAAAAAAATAGCTAAGCCAATTGAGTCATTAAAAAAGTGGGCTAAATCGCTTAGCCAAGCTAATTTGCAACAAACGCCACCGGATTTTACTTACAACGAACTAAATACACTGGCCACACTAATACGCAGTAGTTTGCTTTCAGCACACGAAAGTGTAGATCGCGAACAGCGCTTTTTAAGCTATGCAAGTCACGAGTTGCGTACGCCTATTTCGGTTATTCGTAGCAATGTTGAGCTACTCAATCGTTTAAGCGAAAAAGCGCCATTAAGTGATAAACAACAGCTTACCCTCGAGCGAATAGAGCGCGCCGGTTTAACCATGAGCGATTTAACGAATACGCTACTTTGGCTTAGCAGAGGTGATGAACAGCAAGGTGAAATTGAGCAGGTCGATCTCAGTGAAAAAATAACTACATTAAGTAACGAACTTGGTTATTTATTAAATGCTAAAGAGGTTACTGTACTTATAAGTTCAGACCAACAACACAGTGTAGTTAGTACGGAGCCTACAGCTTGTCATATTGTGCTAACTAATTTAATTCGTAACGCTTATCAGCATACGCAAAATGGGCAGGTGCATATTACGCAACAAGGCAGCAAGGTTACGGTAGTAAATTGCAGCACTCAAAACGAGGAAACTTTTACAACTGACGACACCACAAAAAACGCCAGTATAGGTTACGGGCTTGGTTTGCAGTTAAGTGAAAAAGTAATAAAGCGACATGGCTGGTTTTATGAGGTAAACGACCTACCAGGGCGCTATGAGGTTGTGGTTGACTTTAGCTAGGGCGTGTTCAACTTAGTAGATTGAGCGCTAAATGGTAGCGCATGTTTGGTTTTATGTTGCGTCATAGCTTATTTATAGGGAATAATCATACTACTTAGGCTTGCCTTGCCTAAAAAAACAATAATGCTACTGCAAATCCAATCACCAAAGGTCACATGCCCTAATGTGGGGTTATTTAACATTATAAATAACCTTGCTACCGCATAGTGGTTAGTTAGCGTTTACAGTGCCAATGATCTTTGTGCTTAGTGCAGGCTTTTTTTGCCGGTTTTGTTTTAACTATTATGATGTTAGGCGAGTTGTGCTCAGCAACCGGTAAAGGAGCGACCACTTTAACCGTTTTTTTATAAGGTTTATGCACCACTGGTGCTTTTTGATAGACAGTACACCCACTCATGGTTATTGCCATAGTTGCTATACCAATAATTTTTAAAGATAAGTTCATAGGTATTTATCCTCTTTCGGCTTTTTGTCAGCTTTAAGATAAACCTTTTTTTGTATAGTGCTGTCAATAAACGTAAGGGAAGTGTAAAAAGGGGGGATTACAAAGGCAGTAGCGCCCTAATGCCTTTGTATTTAATGTTTAATTTGAAAAAAGACCGGTTTCAAAGCCTATAAATCGCTGCGCCAACCCATGCCAGATTCTTCCATTAAACGCTCGTATACCCCTTCAATATTAAGTGGCAGCCACGCTTTGTATTGCTTTAAATCTGAAAATTCATCGAGTTTAACGTTTTGTTTTATTTGCTTTAGGCTTTGCCCTGCAAGTGCACCTGCGGTTACTTGGCTATAAAGCTGCTCTATATAGCTTAAATAACGTGCTACATCCGCTTTACTTCCAACATCAGCGTGCCCGCCCACAAAAGTATCAAAGTCATATTGGAGTACCGCTTGGGTTGAGTTAATCATACCTTGAATATCGTAGCTCCATAGTTTTTGCCAAGGCATTCTGCCAATGACTATCCAATCAACAACAAATAAGGTTTTTTGCTTTTCGAACAGCATGCTTACAGAGCCTCTTCCATCATTTGGCCCGTGGTAATTAAGCTTTACAGTTGAACCGCCCAAATTAAGAGTCAACTCGTCATCAAAAGTGAGGGTGGGCATAACCGTGGTCATATGTGTATTTTTTATGTCTTGCGCAGCGAGTTTATGTGCAACAAAGGTTGTATGCGGGCTTTTAAATGCTTCAGCACCATAAATGTGGTCACTGTGGTTATGGCTATAAACAACATATTTAACTGGCACATTAAAACGCGTTTCAATTTGCTTATTTAGCCATGTGGCGGCTTTTTTATTAAGTGGGTCGGTAACGATTGCGCCTTGTGGGGTAATTAAGAATACCGAACGATGCCTGTCGTCAATAAAGCGATGAAGGCCATCCCCTAAATCTTCTATTTGGTAACTTTGTGCCATAAAACCCATAAATAGTAGGCTGGTGGCAAGTAGTGTTTGTAATAAGCGAGGCATGCACATTCCTGTTTAATGTTCTTAGTATTAAGTAAGAAAGTACAAGTAAGGAATAAATTTCAGTAAAAGCCACTTTATATAAATATAAAATGGCTTTATTAGGTTGGATTTAGCGCTGGGTGAGTTGTTGATTTATTTCGTCAAAAATACCGGCATCGTCTATGGTTGATGGTATTTGTAGCTCGTCGCCATCGACTAGTTGGCGCAAATTTTTACGTAGTATTTTACCTGAACGAGTTTTTGGTAATCGCTCTACGCTTACTATTGTTTTAAGGCAGGCTATAGCGCCTATTTGGTTGCGTACTGTTTGCACAAGCGCTTGCTCTACATCGGTAGGGGAACCGGTAAAGTCGTTTTTAAGTACGATCATGGCCATCGGCAATTGGCCCTTTAGTGTATCGGTAATCCCAAACACGGCACACTCAGCAACGGCGGGGTGGGATGCGACTATTTCTTCCATTTCGCCGGTTGAAAGCCTGTGGCCTGCAACATTTATAACATCGTCTGTACGTCCCATTATAAATAAGTAGCCATCGTCATCTATGTAACCACCATCGCCGGAAAGATAGTAGCCTGGGTATTGAGATAAATAACCGGTTTTAAAGCGCGCTGTGTTTTGCCAAATGGTGGGCAAGCAACCCGGTGGCAGTGGCAATTTTATAGCCACCACGCCTTGCTCGTTTGGTGCGCATTGCTTGCCTTGCATATTCAATATTTGCACATCAAACCCAGGGGTTGGCACGGTTGAGCTACCTGGTTTTGTTACTAATTCTTCTATGCCTACGGGGTTACAGGCTATAGCCCAGCCGGTTTCTGTTTGCCACCAATGATCGAGTATGGGCAGCTTTGTTTTTTCTTTAAGCCAGCTATACGTTGGCGGGTCGAGCCGCTCGCCTGCTAAAAATATGCGCTTTAAACTACGGGTGTTGTATTGTTTAAAGCCCTCTGCATTTGGGTCTTCTTTTTTAATGGCTCTAAAGGCGGTGGGCGCTGTAAATAATGCATTTACTTGGTACTGCTCTACTACACGCCAAAATGCACTGGCATCAGGTGTGCGAACTGGTTTGCCTTCGTATAATATTGTTGTACAGCGATAAATTAGCGGTGCATACACTATGTATGAATGCCCAACTACCCAGCCTATGTCTGAGGCAGCCCAAAACACGTCGCCGGGCTGCATACCGTAAACGGTTTCCATGCTGTAGTGCATAGCAACGCCATGGCCGCCGTTTTCACGCACTACGCCTTTAGGCGTACCTGTGGTGCCTGATGTATATAAAATATAAAGTGGATCACTGCCACTTACAGGCACTGGTTCCACTGCAGTGGCTGTTTGCATTGCCTCATCCCAGTTAATATCCCTTGAGGGGATAAGCGTGGCAGCTACTTGTTCGCGTTGGTAAATAACGCAGTGATCTATTTTATGATTGGCAAGATCTATGGCGTGATCAATCAGCGGTTTATATTCTATTACGTTATCTACCTCTACACCGCACGAAGCGCTTAGTATGAGTTTAGGCTTTGCATCGTTAATGCGTATGGCAAGTTCATGTGCTGCAAAGCCGCCAAATACCACAGAATGTATAGCACCTAATCGGGCGCAGGCCAGCATGCCAATTACAGCTTGGGGGATCATGGGCATATAAATAACAACACGGTCGCCTTTACTAACGCCTAACGATTGCATTACACCGGCAAATTTAGCTACCTCTTGCTGTAGCTGGTAGTAGCTATACTTTTGCTGCGTGTTGGTAACGGGGGAGTCGTAAATAAGCGCGGTTTGCTCGCCAAACCCGGCAATAACGTGTTGGTCGAGCGCTAAAAAACTGGTGTTTAGTTGGCCATCATCAAACCAATGGTAAAGGCCGTCAGTGTCTTGTGTGTAGGCGTGTTCAGGCTTTTTATACCAAGGTAGGCGCTTTGCTTGTTCAAGCCAAAATTGTGCTGGGTTTTGTTTAAAGCTTTCGTATTGTTGTTTATATGGGCCTAACATCATGGGCTCCTAATACTAAATGTGTGTGAGAGACCCTACAAAAGGTAGGCTTTTTTTTAACCGATAGGTATTCGACTATGGTCGGCTAAAAGTTAATCAACAATTTGGGTTTAAAAATACAAAATTGACAATACAAAGCGTGTAGCGCAGCATGGCGTGCGATTAAAATAAGTGAAAATAATTTATGAGTAACACAGTACGAGTAGGCGTGGCGGTTATTATTATGCGCCAAAACACTATTTTATTAGGTGAGCGAATAGGTGCACATGGTGCAAATACATGGGCAACGCCTGGCGGGCATTTAGAGTTTGGTGAAAGTGTTGAGCAATGCGCAATACGCGAGGTATTTGAGGAAACAGGGTTAAATGTGAGTAAAATTACTAAGCTTGATTTTACTAACGATATTTTTAGTGCTGACAATAAACACTACATTACTTTATACGTAAAAGCCGATTACGAAGGCGGCGAGCCTGTGCTAAACGAGCCAAATAAATGTATGCAGTGGCGTTGGTGCGATATTAATAATTTACCATCGCCACTGTTTACATCACTTAAAAACTACTTAACGACAACAACCCTTACGGCTTAGTTGACGGGCTTAATACTAATTTTTTAAAGCTCACTTGGGCGTAATCACCATTTTGTTTGTCGGTGGCCCAATCGCCAGTGCCTAAACAACCTGGGTACCAAATACCTTTAGCACTTTTGGTGCTACATTGGTTATAAGCACCCGCTTTAAAGTAATGCCAATCGGCAGCATAGCCATTAGGGTGATCTTTTTCATCTACTTTGCCATAGGCATCTACGTTATTGCCCAAGTTAATTGCGTAGTTAACGTCTTTTTTGCCTTGTGCGCTAAAGGTTAAGTACATCACGTTTTTATGTACGTTTACTGTGTAGCTAAAGTCTTCGCCAAGCGCTATGCCTGCCGCACCGGGATCGTTTGGGTTTTCCCACGTGTTACCCCAAACAGGGTATGTAATGTCGGTACGGTTAGGATCTTTTTTTGGTAGGTTACGCTCGTAGTTCCAAAAAACAGATCCGGTTTTATGCCCTGGCCATTTTTTATAATAAATTTTAAGCGGTTCGTTACCCCAGCCAAAACCTAGTTTTGTGTCGATTAAGGCTTGATCTTTACCTGCGTGAATTTGCCCCACAACTACAGAATACGCAGCTTTTTTATTAGGATCGTTAGCGCGCAGTGCAACATGATCCACCTTTAGGGTGGCTTCCATTTTTCCGCCTACCGAGCCAAAACGCTCCGATAGCGGGTGTACAGCTAAGGCAAAGTTATTTTTTGAATTTTTAGTTTTTATTTTGGTATTTGTGCCGCGGATCATTTGTCTTAACTCACTGCGGGTATTGGTTGAGTTGGCGCTGGTAAGCGCTTTATTTGGCGAGGTAAATACCATATAGCCCTGATCATCAAGGTAGAAAAAATCAGGGTGTGCATAGGTTTGAATCTCTTCAACGTCGATTGTATCTATTTTTCCATCGTTATTAAGATCGACAGGAACGTTAATTTTCCATTGTGATAAATCAAATTTTGACGCAGGTACTGCGACATTACTATCAACAGGTGTAGTAGTACTGGCACAGCCCATAAATAACAAAGGGGTAACAGCAGCCAGTGCTGTGAGTTTAAAAGTAGATGTTAGATTTTTCATTGTTGTCTCTGTGTGATGATTTTAAAATGAACGATATTAACGTCGCTTAACTTTAATCTAACATACCAATTTAGAATATCAACATTACCAATTTTGTATTTATGTAATTTTTATAGTGCTCTTTTGGTTATACCAATGTGGTTTTTTGTTGATTTTGTTGATTTTGTTGATTTTGTTGATTTTGTTGATTTTGTTGATTTTGTTTTTTACGTTTTTTATTTTGATGTTTGCGCTGCGATTTTTTTACATGCTTAACTATCCACTTTGTCATAAGCGGCATGAGTTCTGGCGCAAAGTTATGACCCATCCCCGGGACTACTCTTAACTTGGCTTTTTTTATAAGGCTTGCCGTTTTTTTGCCTGCACTTACGGGTATTACTACATCATCGCTGCCATGAATTACTAAAGTGGGTGTTTTAATTTTACGAATTAAATGTTGTCTATCTTTACTCGCAGCCATAGCAATCAGTTGGCGTTTGTAGCCATTTGGATTATGCGCGCGTTCTACAATTTGTATTGCATGTTGACGAAGTGCGTCTTCTGATTGAGGGTAGTCGGGGCTGCCAATAAGTTGATTAAGTTTTATGTTGTAGTTTATTGCCTCATCAAGGCTGGATGTTTTGGGCTTTAATTTGGCAAGCTTTATAAATACGCCAATGCTTTTAGCGCTAAGGCGGGGTAAGCTTGAGCTTGACATAATCGTGGTTAAACTTAGCACCTTTTTTTTATGCTGAGCCGCAATGAGTTGAGCAATCATACCGCCCATAGAAGCACCTACAAAATGCGCTTTTTTAATTTTAAGCGCCGCCATAAGCGCTAATACATCGTTTGCCATATCATCAAGTAAATAGGGCGTTTGAGTGCGTATGGGCAGGCGTTTACTTAACCACGATTTAAATAAACTCGGGCTAGAGTGATGCTCTAAGTGGGTAGACAGGCCAGTATCGCGGTTATCAAAGCGTATAACCCTAAACCCTTTTTTTACTAAGGTGTAGTAAAGCGAGTCAGGCCACACGGTCATTTGTGCGCCTAAACCCATAACAAGTATGATTGTGGGGGCTTTTTTAGCGCCTTCGTCTTGGTAACTGAGTTTTATGCCTTGAGGTGTTTTAATTAATCGCATAGCCAAATAGCAGTGTTTGCGTTGCTAAAATTGTAGACCCTGTTTGTTACAATTTGTTGGCAGTCGCCGGAAGCGGTAGTTGCTACTTGGTTAAAATAGCCTGATATTCACCGTTTTCTTTTAGCGTGTTAAGTGCATCGCTAATAGCGCGTGCGGTGTGTTTATCTAGCGCTTTGCTGGCACTAAAATATAATTTTGAAGGGTAGTCGGTTAAATGGATGCGTTTAGTTATTAAACTCGGATTAAGGCCTGAATGCTTTAGCTCGTTATTTAATGTAAGTGTATTGGTTAATACAAAATCGATGCGTTTTTTATAAAGCATTTGCCATAGTTGTTGATAGTAGCTTACAAGAACTAGGTTTTCACCTTCTACAAAACCGGCATTTTTTAAATAGTTTGCACTAGAATAGCCACGTATGGTGGCTACTTGGTAAAATTTTGCATGGTTAAGGTGGGTAACTTCGTCGGTACGGTTTTTTAAACTAACTAAATACGCATCAGCGAAGTATGATTCACCTAACCAGGTGTACTGGCTTGCCCTAATGGGGGTTTTTAAAAGAGACAACGCAATTGCATTTGGGTTGTTTTTAAGCATTGTAAAAATACGCGCCATCGGGATTATTTCAAACTTGGCGGATAGCTTTGTGTGTTTAATGGTGGCTTTGGCTAAATCGATTAATGCGCCGTCAGGTTGGTTATTTTCATTTATAAAATGATAAGGCGGCAGGTCTTCTGCGATAAAGGTAATGGTCTGTGCGTTGCACATAACGCTATAAAGCATAAACATACAAATACTCATAACAACACGCACAAATATAACCCACATTTTTATTATTATGTGCCCTAGTTTAAAGAGTGTTGATTAAAAGGTATACCATTAATGTTTATTTAATGTGAGTGGCTATGCCGATTATTTACTTTTTATAAACTGTGTGGGTGTGCAATGGTGCCATCGTAAAAAGGCGCGATTAAACGAGCTTTGATCTTTAAAGCCTAACAGGTTAGCGAGTTCGCTAAGTGGGAGCGTGCCAATTAACGTGTGGGAGCGGTTTTTTCTTTCTTGTTCTAGTAATTGCGCAAAGGTTACATGTTGTTTTTTTAAATGGCGTTGTAGCGTGCGTGGTGTTACGTTTAATGCGCTTGCAACACTCATAAGCTGGCAATTTTGTAGCGTTGTTTTAGTAGAAAGTAACTGTTTAACTTTTTCTACAAGGCTTTGATGGCTTTTAAAGTGTGATAACTGCTGCTGTGAAAGCTGATTAAATGTAGCATTTACAATGGCGTTGTCGGTTTTAAAGGCAAGGTCTAAATAACGACTGGGAAAGTTGATTTGATTATGTGCTGTACCGCTTGTAACAGGGCACTTAAACCACGTCTCTAACTGATGTGTATGCTTTTTAGGCCAATTATGTATAAAGCTGATACTGCTTGGGCAAAGTGATGCGTTTATTAGCTGGCGAATAACGCTTACCCACGCGGTCATGTTTCGTAGTACAACTTGTTCATTACAATGAGGGTGAGCATGCCAGCGAACCGTGGCGGTGTTTGCAGTTTGCAAAAACTGCGCTTTACCAATATCTGCCACTAAGCTGTCGTAATTTAATAGTGCCTTTATAGCGCTACTTAGCGTATCGCTCGATTCAATTAAATAGCCCAATATACCGTAATCAGCGGGGCGAATGTGCATACCCAAAGTAAAACCAAACAGCGGATCGTTTAGCGCTTTTTGCCCATACTCAAGCAGCGCATTGTAACTTTGTAAGCTAATACGCGGTGCTAGTTGCTGACTACGCTTACGACTAAATTCAGTAAACCCGATGGCGTTAAGAGCTGTACTAGAATCAATACCTTGGGTTTGCAAGTAATCTAAAATGCTCGAAAAATAATGATCAGCCAGTGTATGCATTTGTCGTCTAAAGCTAAAAAATGGTCGTGTATGAGCAAGCTTGCCATGTTCAATTTTTATATGCTAGTTACATGAGTAATTATCTTCGCTGTAACTAATGATCTTTATATCAATAAAACAAACGCTTAACGCAGAACCTTTGCAAATAATAACCACCTTGTTGGATCATCAGCAGTTAGATCGTTTTTTTAATGCCAAGTTTGAGCTAATACAAACACAAAATAGTGGTGAGCTAAAAGGCGGTAAAGGCGCCATTAGGCAAGTAAAAATGGCAAATGCCACGTTTAATGAGCGTATAATAATGGCTAACCCCAGCCATATTTGCTATCAAATAATCGGTGATAAGCCTGTGGCACACCATCAAGGTGATATTTATTTAGTTGCTAATGTAGGCGCTAAAAGCAGCACTACCGAGCTTACTTATTGTATACGCTGTAAAGCGCCGTGGTGGCTGCCAAATGCTTTGCTAAAACACCTAATTAGTAAAGATATAACCCAGGCATTAATTAAACTGCAGCATTACTTTATGGCGGGCAAAGTATGAACTCAGAAATTATTTTACTTGCCCTAAGCCCTGTGTTTTTAGTATTTGTGTGCTTTGAATTTGTAAAATTTAAACGCTATTACAATATAAAAGATAGCCTAGCAAACACTGTTTTAGCCTTGCTGCACCAAGGCGCGGATGCAATAGCATTGCTGCTACTTATGCCATTTTTTTATATGCTTTACGAATACCGCTTATTTGATATAAAGCTAAGTGTATTAAGTGTTGCTTTTGCATTTTTGCTGCAAGATTTTTTGTACTATTGGTTTCATCGTGCATCGCACCATATTCATTGGTTGTGGGCGGCCCATGTGGTGCACCACAGCTCCACTAAGATGAATTTTACCACTGCATTTAGGCAAAGCATAATGTACCCAGTAGCCGGCATGTGGGTATTTTGGCTGCCTATGATACTGCTTGGCTTTGACCCTTTGACCGTATTTAGCGTAGTGGCCCTTAATTTGGCGTATCAATTTTTTGTGCATACGCAAATCGTAGGCAAGTTAGGCTGGTTTGAAAGCGTATTTAATACGCCATCGCATCATCGTGTTCATCACGCTATAAACCGAAAATACTTGGATAAAAATTTTGCAGGCGTACTTATAATCTGGGATAAGTTGTTTGGTACATTTGTTGAAGAAGACTCTAATAAGCGATGTAAGTATGGCATTGTGGGGCAGTTAAATAGCAATAATCCAGTCACAATTACATTTCATCAATGGTGGCATTTAATTAAACAAACTTATACAGCAAAAGGGTTTAAAGCTAAGCTAAGTATTTTATTTGGCTACCCAACTAGTTCGCAGAAAAACAATGATAATTGCGTGAAATGTAAAAGTTAAGAGTGGTTATCCACTCTTAACTTTGTTGTCTAAGGAAAGAAACTATTGTGCAGTAGTAATGACTGTATCAATCAAATGAACCACGCCATTGCTAGTGTATATGTCGGTAGTTGTTACGTTACTACCAGCAACTTGCAATGAAGTTGCAGGTAAGCTTACTTGCCACCAAACATTGCCTACACCTTGGCCATTTTCATCGCCAAGAGCGGTATCGCCTGAGTAGGTGTATAATGGACGACCTAGATATGCAACCTGCATAGTGCTGTCTGCACGAGCAATAAGTGATAAACCCGGTATGTTTTCAATAGAGTCCGCTGTGCCCAGCACTGGTGGCCACGTTGTAGCACATGTATCTTCACATGCGCTCATTGACTCACCTAAATCGTTGTCAAAAACGTAAAGCGTTTTACCCGCAGTGCTATCAGCCATGCCTGTTACTAAGCGTGCATTGTTTGCATCGTATGCAACACTGTCTGTTGTAGCATTGGTGGTACTAGTAAAGTCGACAATGTTTACACTTATCATGTTTTCAGCAAGCGTAGTGACCATTTTACCGTTTGTTGCAAACGCATCTGTACTACCTACTTGAGCACCTAAAACGTGCTGCGTTAATACGCCGGTTAATGCATCTGTATCAGCGAGTAGCGCGTTTAAGGTATCAGTTGGGATTTTATTAAATGCGGCATTTGTTGGAGCAAATACGGTGAACGATTTTGTTGTATCATTAAACGTATCAACTAAGTCAGCAGCTTGTAAGGCTGTTACTAATGTTGAAAGTGCGTCTGTTTCTGTTGCAACAGTAGCAATAGTTTTGGTAGGTGTGCCTACTTCGGCTGGTGGCATAATGACATTATTGAGTACATGAATTACACCATTATCGGCTGTTACATTTGCCGCAGTGACGGCAGAGTCGTTGATAAACAGTACGCTGTCTACGTACGATAGGGCGGCCATATCGCCATTTGCCATTTCCACTTTATTATTTTCGCTATTTGCAATGGTGACTGCTGCGTCAGATAAAACGCTTACATCAGCAACTACCTGGTAGAGTAAAATATCGCGAAGTGTATCAGTGTCTGCAAGTAGTGCATCAATAGTGTCTTGCCCAAGCGCTGCAAAAGCGTCATCGGTAGGAGCAAATACTGTAAATGTATTGGTAGGGTCAGTAATTAACGTGTCTAGCCCTGTTGCACCTAGTGCGGCAATCAGTGTTGTAAAGTTACCATTATCGCTGGCAACATCAGCAATTGTACCAAAGCTTTCTGGTAGTGTTACATCAGCCACAATAACTGAATCGATTACATGAATTACCCCATTAGTTGTAGCAATGTCTTTAACCACAATATTGGCACCACCAAACATTAACATGTCTGTTTCGGCATTAATTGTAATTGGAAGAGAGTTGCCTAGCAGCGTTTCTGCAGATTGACCATTTAATGACATAGCAGTTACCGAATCAACCGCGCCAGTCAAAACATGTTGCTTTAAAATGTCGCCAAGTACATCTGGGTTTGCTAAAAGCGTATTGATCATTTTGCTACCAACGGCTTCAAAGGCCGCGTCGGTGGGTGCAAAAACAGTGAACTGTGCTGATTCGTCGCTTAATGCTGCTGTTAAACCCGCAGCGTCTAATGCAGCAAGTAACGTGGTGAATCCACCTGCCTGTTGTGCTGTTTCGACGATATTGGTAGTTGGTGCTGCTTCAGCTGTGGCGATAGGCATAAGTACTGCATCAATTACATGAATGATGCCGTTGTCAGTTGCAATGTCAGTCATGGTTACTGTGCTTGTGTTTATTAACAAGCTATCGCCATTTAACGATAAAGCGACTTTGCCGCCGTTTACAGTGTCAACCGTTGTACCAGCAAGACCAATTGCTGCTTCAGCGTTAACGCTACCTGAAACTACGTGATAAGTAAGTATTGAACTAAGTGTATCTGTATCTGCTAGCAATCCGTTTATTGTGTCTTCGCCAAGAAGCGCAAAGGCATCATCGGTAGGAGCGAAAACAGTAAATTCTTGGCTAGTGTCGGCAAGAGTATCATCTAAACCTGTTGCCTCTAATGCTGCAACTAAAGTAGTAAAGTTACCCGCGTCTCTTGCTACATCAACAATGGTTGAAGATGATTCGGGCTCAACTTTTACAGGGGTGTTATCGTCATCATCGTCATTACAACCTTGTGCTAGCAACAAGGGAAATGTAATGAGGCATACCTTCAGTAATTTGTTCATGATCTGATCCTTCTGTGTGAGATCTAATTAACAATCTCGTAACTTTACGGGAGTTTTTTTACAAGGGATCAGATTTATTTGAGCTATTTTTTGAACTACGGAATTTTAAATTTAAAAGGTATTCATATTATATATTACCTATTACTACGTGGTGCACTTAATAAATGAAAATATGACAAGTACATGCAGACAAAATGCATAGTGCCTAGTGTTCCACCGTTGTTACTTATTTAGGGACTAAATATTCAAATAGGATCGCAAAAATTACTACAATGCTGGTCATTGTATACAGACCAAAACGCTTAGGTGTACTCATATTAATAAACGTACCAGCAAAAAATGACATTGTTAAGCTCGTGTTGTAAGTTAAAACTATAAAAAATGCGGTAAGCAAATATAGATAAACCCGAAGAGGCACTAGTAGCACTAATAGGCTTATACTTGGCAAGTAGAAAAGCTAATAAAGCGCTGAAAAACACAATTGCTGGGTATTAAATTGCCATACAAATACTCTCTTAGCTAAGACAAATAATTCAACACATTACAAATGCAATACTTCCTAATTTCCTCCAAAGCCAGAAAATAAATTTAAAGTAAGCATATACAAACAAGCGCTTAAGAATCAAATAAAACCAAGTTTTCAGTAACTGTTAATTAAGCTAGAAGAACGCATACCCACAAAATTTCCTGCGTTAATAACAGCGTTTGGATGGGTTTTAAAAGACTTCGGAAAAGGGATAAAAGGGTCAAAAAGGCTAATTACTCACGTAGCAATAATAACAGGTAAATTAAATTCAGTGTGTATCACAAAGTACAGCAAACAGCACAGCATCTTACAAAAAATTATGCATAGTTAGCTAGTTTAAGGTAACTCGGAAGTGTTTAACCGCAGCGAATGGGCTTACTGGCAAAGACCTAAAAGTTTCTGTTTCAAAGCAACAGTGTATTTTTAGCTGATTGGTAATTTTGTAACTAAGGGCAGTTAATTAAAAAATTTATATAGAGCGGTAGGGCAGCCTCACTCAAGTAAGGCTGTTGCTTGTAGTTAGAAGTAGAACTGCAAAGCTAAGGTTGCAGATGTATTGGTAGCATGCCATTTTTCATGCTTAATTTGAGCGCGAAGCGAAAAGTTTTGTACAAAAGCATAATTCCATGTCAGAGCGATTTCACTATGGCTACTTGCTGCATTATCGCTTAGCCAAAACACATTGCCTGTAAGTACTAATTTATGGTTATTGTTTGCCTGCCAAATTACGCCCGCCTCACTACCTATTCCAACACTTAGTTGATTAGTTATATCGCCAGAATTTAGCTCCAATTGCCCTAAAACATAGCCATGCACACTGTTTGGGTTGCCATAAGACTTACCATATCCACCTTTGGTAAAAAAACGGCCAGAGCGTTTGTTTGGGCTTGGTTGCCTATTAAAGCCCATTTTTATGTTCCACGACCAGCTATCAAATACACGATTATCGGGGGCAAGCGACATAGCATCAAGTAAGTAAAAATGCTCAATCTGGCTATTACCGCTATCTGATAGGTTGGCTGCTAAGTCAAAAAAGCTAATTTGAGCACCGGGTATAAAGCCTGCGGGTCTGTCGAGTAAATCATGATAAGCAAGGCGATAAGCTAAATTGGTGGTGTTTTGCTGGTTATTATTTTGCACTCTTTTTGCTGTTAGCCTTGAAGAACCATGGCCTTGTTCTGGTGACGCCTTAGGCCTTGCTGGTTTAGACAAAGGTGAAGGAAGCGCATACTTACTGCGCATTATTAATAGCTTGGTAAGCCTTGGGGCTATTTCTTCACGATTAAGGGCTTTGTCGTAAAATTCAAAATTTAACCATTCGTACGCCATTTCTAATAGGGCAATAAGTTCTTGTTGTGAGTAATTACGTGTATTTAATGGCTTGCCTTGCATAAGGGCTCTGGCATCAGTTAGTTGTTGGTCACTCAATTGCGTTGAATAGTGAAATAACTTAGTGCCAAAGGCAGGACGATAATGTGGTGTTTGCAATAAATTGTTATCCCTCAACACGGCAACAGTGTCTGAAGGAATAGCCTGCATATTAAATTGTGAGGTTAAGTTAAGCTCCTCATTTGCTAATTGCAGTAACGCGAGTAACTGATAGGAGCAATTCTCGTCGATAAAAAAGTAATCAAAAGTGGCGTGTTGTAACTCCCATAAATGCAGTAATACCCGCTCAACTTGTTGCTCAGTTAAGTTGAGTTTGTATTCCCAAATATCGCGTGATTCTAAATCATTATATTCGCGTACTTTTTTATAATACGGCATAAGTGAAAACTTACCCGGATAGCTACCAACAAGGCCTTTAAGTGCATACATGGCGGCGTTATCTGAGTCATCAGGTTCTGCCGCAAAGTTTACAGCAAAGGCAATCAGTTCTTTACTACGGGTTTGATCTTTAGCGTCGATGCGCAGTAAAGTGTGCCCAAACATTGATGAAGGGCTGTTCATAAATGCGGTAGGGAATACAAGCGTAACCCCTTTAGGATTAATGACTTGCTGCCAGGTTTTAAGCTCAGCGCAATCAAGAGCAGGCCAATTGTTTTTAATTTTTGATTTTAGCCATGTGTAGCGAGCTGGAAATTGACAGCTGTATTTTTGTTGACTGCTTTTACTGGTATTAAATGCGCTAATGGTGGCATTTAACTCATCTACTGGGCTGGTTTTTCCTGTAGGCGATAAAAAAAACTCGGCGCTATCCACCTCGCTTTTCCAGCTTTTGAAGGTTGTATTGCGGTAGTGGCCCAGTTTAAGCCAATAAGGGTGTGTGGCTAAGGTACTTTTTTCAATACTTTTAGCATTTGAATGCATACTAAAAAGTATGGCTAGCAAGGTAAATAATATTTTTTTCATAATCACTAAATCATAAAAAAGCCGCTAGAGGATACTCTAGCGGCTTTATTTATACATATAAAACCGGCTAATTTAGCTGATTAAGAAAGCGTATAAGAAGCTAGTTGTGCGTCGCTTGCTACAACAGCGTTTAGGTTTTCTAACACTGTTTGTGATGTTACGTTCTCAGAAGTAAATACTGAAGAAAACTGTGCTTGAGCAAGTTTGTTGAATGCTGCTTTATCTTGTTCTGCAACGCCCCAAACCTCAGCAAGTGTTGCTAAAGTTTCGCCTTCACCTTGAGACATATCACGAGCAAGTTGCTCCATGTTGCCATCGATGAATAATGCGATTTTTTCAGAAGAAGTAACTGTACCAGTACCGTCACAACCTAAAGTACCGAAAGTAATACCGAAAGTTTGGTTACCAGAAGTACCATTAGTTGTAGCGCCCAAAATTTTAACGCCTTTACCTTGCTGACCAGCAAATAACATAGAGCCTAGGCCACAACCAATATCTTGGTCAGCCATAGCATTCGAGAAAGGAAGTAAAGAAAGTGCTGCTACTGCGATTATTTTTTTCATATTCATAAATCCATATACGATTAGTCTTTATTTAGGGTAAACAAAGATCGCGGAGGATTCTAACAGAGTTGTAGAAAAAAGGAACATAACAAGCTATGAATTTTTTCATGTTGCGCTTACTTTAATTAATAAAATAAACACGTTACTTACTGGTTTGAGCTAGCTTTAAGAGCTTTGCTTTTTACTTCTTGGCGCGCCGAGTAAAATAAACATATGGCAAATACAAATAGATAAAAACGCACTCACCCCTAGCGCACCGCCATAACCATCAAGCTTTGGGACTAGGTATTCAAATAAAAGCGAAAATAAAATAGATGAGCTGGTAACGGTATAAATACCAAACCTATGTGGGGCACTCATGCCTATAAATGTGCCGCCAAAAAATACGACTGAGTATAAGTCGGGGTTTAGGTTTAAAGCAGTTAATAGTAAATAAGCAATAATAGAAAGCGACGCCGAGGCTCGTATGCCGTCAAAACGATTATGTTTGGCTAAGAAAAACGTTAAAAATGCACCTAATAAGGCTATAAATGGGTATTCTAAATTCATAAAACCACTCCTTTAGCCAACATAAATAAAGCCACGCTTGCAAAAGCAACACTGCCAAGCTTACCGCCAAATCCGGTAAACATATTTATGGTAAGCACATATAAACTGGCGCCAATAACTGAAATTATGGCTATTTCCCAATAGCTTGTAATCAAATGCGTAGAACACATGCCGGCAAAGCTACCTGCGTAAATAGCCGCATAAGGGTGGTTTTTAAATTGTTTAGGAAAAGGAATAAACGAGCCAATAAGCCCCGTTAGCGCCGCCGAAATAACTAAAGGCAGAGCAAACGTAGTGTGCATGGCAAAGCAGGCAACAAAGCCTAAAAAGAAAGTTATAAACTTTAAAAATAAGAATTTAATCATAGTGGTGCATTTTAAACTAATCCTTTTACGCTTTCTAACTATCTCTAATAAATAAAATGTGGGGGCTAGCGTTAATTGTTATTAAGACTATTTTTTAAGCTTTGGTGGTATTAACTATGCTTATTTTTGGCTGTTAATGTTTCATAAATTATATTTTATGTATAATAGAGGTTATTAATATACAAATTTAAAAGATTAAAGGTAATTTATGTCTAACTGTTTGCACTTAGCTATACCCGCGGGCGATCTAAAAGTGGCTAAAACGTTTTACTGTGATGTGCTTGGCTGTAAAACAGGGAACAGCGAAGAAGGGCGCTGGGTAGACATAGACTTTTGGGGTAATGAGCTCACATTACACCAAAGCGAAGAGCGCCTACCCACTGTGCGCCATGATGTAGATATGGGGGCTGTGGCGGTACCGCACTTTGGTATTCACTTATCAGAAGACGAATTTAACGGTTTAAAAAAACGTATAGAAGATGCAGGGCTTGAATACCTAGACAAACCTTATCGTCGTTTTGTTGGTGATGAGTTTGAACAAGAAACCTTTTTTATCGAAGATCCAAACGGCAATGTGCTTGAAATGAAAACCATGGTAAACCCTGAGGTTTTATTTAAAAAAGCATAAGCAATATTTATTAAAAATTAGGCCACTTTTTAGTGGCCTTTTCTGTACCTATAGATGAAAATAATTACACCGTATGAATGATATTTACTCACTCTACAGTACGGATTTTAAAACGTAGACTAACACGCAACTCTCATACTTTATGGTTGTTTATGTTGCTGTTAAAACTCACCATTGCGCCGGTACTTTTATTTTTTATTCACTATGCCCAAAAACACTTTGGCAGCTTTGTAAGTGGTATTATTCCTGGGTTACCTATCACATCAGGCCCTATTAGTTATTTCATTGCGCTTGAGCAAGGTAAGCTATTTGCGAGCAATTCAGCTGTGGCGTCGCTGTATGGCATGAGCGGTATTGGCTTATTTTGCTTTTGTTATGCTGCCATGCTTGCAAAATATAGGGTGGTTAAAGCGTTGTTTGCTGCATTAATACTGTGGTGTACTTTTAGTGCATTTACCTTGTTATTGCCAGTGAATATTGCCTTTGCATCGCTGCTTTCGCTAGGAACTTTATGGGTGCTTGCGCTGGCCTCAAGTAAGTTAAAGTGTGCGCCCGATGCTAAACCTTTTCTCGCGGCCTGGGAGCTGCCTGTAAAAATGCTATTGGTCAGCTGCTTTATTGTTTTAGTTACGTTTTTATCAGCAAACATAGGCGCTATGTGGAGTGGTTTGCTATCTACCTTCCCGGTGATATTAGCGGTAATGGGGAGTATTGCGCATGCTAGTAATAAAAAATACTCAGCGTATAAGGTGCTTAACGGTGGCATTATTGGCTCGTTAGGCGGATGCGTATTTTTTGCTGTAATTGCACTGGCGCTTAAGTTTGAATTTGTGATTTGGCAGGTATACGCTGCGGCAGCAGTGTGCTCAACGTTGTTTACCATTATTATGAGCCACTATGTAAACCGTAAACAATTTGCAAAGCCGGTTACGGTTTAATAGTAATAAGCTATATTGCTTAAAATTAGCCATCTACTAATGTGAGTGGCTTAACTTTTCGTTGTAACTTTTCATGGTACATGGCAGTGTCGCCCGCTTTTAAAATTTCATCAATAGAGTGGGGCGGTTCACTAAATATGGTGGTTCCCACGCTGGCTTTAATGGTAATAGGGTCGTTGTTGTGATTTATTGTGAGCCTATTCAAGGTGGTTTTTAAATGATGAGTTTTAGGGCTTACCTGCGCATTTTTATAAAAGTGCGCTAGCACTACAAATTCATCACCGCCTAAACGCCCTACAGCATCGTTGCTGCGAACACTGCTTTTTAAGCAAGTGGCGACTTTGCATAAAGCATCGTCACCTACAGCGTGGCCGTAGGTGTCATTTATTTGTTTAAAGTCATCTAAATCTATATACATTAAGCACAATACACCGCCTTTTTTAGTGTGCAAATCTAGAAGCGAAGATGATTTTTTAGCCCAGCCTCTGCGGTTTAAAATACTACAAAGAGGGTCGTAGTCGGCTTCGGTCTCGGCGCGCTTTTGTGCGATTCGCATTCGGCTAATACGCCTTGATACCGCAACGGCTAACAAAAATGATTCAACCGCAAATGCTAACACAAACCCATAACGCTGCATAAACGGGCTTTGGTTTATAAGCAGCACCCTAAAGATCATACTGACTAACACAAGGCTAAGCGCTACAAAAACGAGTGTTGCTTCACGTACACCCTTGAAAGCTTGCATAGCTGCCAATGTAAAAATAACAGCCACAATAAAGAGTGAACAATAAGACATCACATACCCTGCTATTGTCCAAAAAAACAGGTTTGTAAATAGCATTTTAAGTACTGCACTTATCATGACAGCACAGGCTAATGCTTTGAGTAACTTAGTTAATCTAGGCCAGCGTTTGTTTGTTTCTAGCAAAGCGAGCATAAACCATGTGGCACTTAGCACAGTTAAACCAATACTGAGCAGATATAAATTAAAAATAACGCCAGATACATGCTGTGTTACAAATAAATACAGTTGCCCTTCTTGTAATAAAATAAAGCTACCAATACAAAAAATATAAATGCTGTAGAGCTTAAACACACTTTCGTTAAGCCTGTGCCCCATTATCAATACATAAAAAATAAGCGTTATGCATAGCCCATAAAATGATCCCATAATCAGCGAATGTTGCTGCGTTTTTTCAAAATAAGTATGGGCGTGTTGCCATTTAAATCGCGGTGTGTAATTAAGCTTTGACTCTAATGTTATTGTGGCTGTAAAGGTACCTGAGTCCATTAAATAGGCGACTTGCCCTGATTTTAATGGCGCTTTTACCGTATTTTTTTGCTGCCAAGTAAAGCTATCAAGTCCTGGGCGCAAAAAACTGAGTACGCCACCGTTTTCAAGTGAGCAATTAATTTGGTATTGATTAACACCGCGCTGAGCTGTCAGTTCAGAAGGAGTATTTACCTTCAGCACAGAGGCCGGCGTGGGTGAATTTAAGTGCTTTATTTTGCATACATCGGCAGCATGAGAATCAAAAGTAATAAATAATGCGAGCAAAAGAATAAAAATAAAAAAGAACGCTTCTTTATTTTTAGGTGGGAAAAAAGTCAATCTATTACTTTCATAGCTCATAAGCGGATCCAATTTTTTACTACTTTTTTATACTAGCAGAGCCGCACTATTTAGCTATCAGTTTACTGTTTAATAAGGTTTAAAACTGCGCGATTAAAATCACTTTTACATGTGTAAGTGCTCTATGTCCAAAATAACACGCTCAACAACTCAATTTTAAACGTAGTGTTTATAATTAACCAATAATATCGATATTAATGTTTTTAAATGATGATAGTAAACTGTGTTCATCGGTTAGCAAAACTAACACCATATAAATTTACGCAGGATAAAACGCATGACACTACTACAAAAAATATTAAACTCTAAAGCAGGTGCAGCAGCACTTGTTTTACGTGTACCAGTTGGCTTAATTTTAGCAGCGCACGGCGCGCAAAAATTATTTGCTTGGTTTGGCGGTTACGGCCTTGAAGGCACAGGGCAGTGGATGGCAAATATTGGCTTAGAACCTGGATACTGGTTGGCTTTAATGGCAGGCAGCGCTGAATTTTTTGGCGGTATTGCATTAGCACTTGGTTTATTAACACGCCCAGCAGCCCTAGTTACGGCGTTTACAATGTTGATTGCTATATTTAGCGTACACATTAACAATGGTTTATTTATGGCTAACAACGGTTACGAATACGCACTTACTTTATTAGTTGTAACTGCAGCGCTTGCTGTGCAAGGGGCTGGTAGCTTTTCGGTTGATAGTGTTATTGCTAAAAAGCTAGCTGATAAATAACTCCAGGAATTTATAGTTAAAAAATAGCGGCTAATTTAGCCGCTATTTTTGTTTGAGTTGAGGGCTATATTATTTAGTCAAAAAAGTTAAAGAGTAGTTGTACTGCGTTTGCTCAAGTAAATATTCTTTATGGGTACTTGGGCTCCACGAATCATCGCCGCCAACACCCATATGTTGATGATCAATATGGATATGTAAGCAATCATCAGCTACTAGCTCATTAGTGTGCTTTGCTTGCGATAACATATTTTGTGAGTACTCACTGGCAGCAAATAAAAATGCACCAGTGACGGTTAAATTATTAACGCTAAGTAATTGGCAATCACTACGCACGCCGTTATCGGTTGGGAATATATACGGTGTATGTAGCTCATTTAAGCTCAAGCTGTAATAACCTAAACGCGCAGCTGCTTTGCGATCTGGGTAGTTTTCAAATGGGCCTAAACCAAGCCAATTTACTAGAGTATCGCTTTGTTTATTAAGCGTTGTGCTTAATCCTATACGCGGCATGGGCGGCAAAGCATCGTTTAGTTGCACATCAACATTTAAGTTAATTGTACCTGTATTATTAAGCGTATAAAGCCATGTTGTTTTTGCTTGTACTGCGCCATTAAATTCATAACTAAATACACAGGTAATACGTATATCTACTTTTGATTGCACAACTTCAAACGAGCGACATGTACGCTGCCACTGCCCAATACCCGCTCTTAGCCAGCGCGCTTCCCATGCGTTAGGATCTAAGTTGTCTACCTCGCTTACGCCTATGTCGTTATCAAGCGGGGCGCGGTAAAAATTATCAACTAATGGGCTTTTAATAACTTGGATTTGATTGTGTAGCCATTGCTCAATAAGGCCTGTTTGGCTATTAAACACAAGTTTAAAGGTATCGCCTTCAATACTAAGCTGTGTGTTGGTTTCGCTAATATTTAGCGCACCATGTGCTGAGGCTACAAAAGTGGGCTTAAATGCATCAGCGCTTAAACTTTGGCTATTTATAAGCTTAAATTGCTCGGTGTTTAATACATGCTCGGCACTTGCAAAGCTTGAGTCGTTAATCAATGCTACATCTAAATTAAGGTGATATTGCGCACCAGCTTTAAACACCGTTTTTGTATTAACAGTGATTGTTTGCGTACTTTGCGGAGCAATATTAATAACTTGCTCGCCTTGCTCTATACATCGCCCATTTTCTATTAACTGCCAAACCAGTTTTTCGTTATCTGTGTGTCTAAATACGTAATCGCTAAATACATCAATGCTGTATTGATTTTTAGTTTGCTCACGCAATGTAAATTGTAAATGCTGTTGGCTGTATTTAGCTTCAAACAGACTAGGATGGGGCGTGCGGTCTGGGAACAATAAGCCGTTAATACAAAATTGGCGGTCATTTAGTTCATCACCAAAATCGCCGCCGTAAGCCCAATAATGCTTACCGTTTTCATCAGTTTTAGATAAACCTTGGTCTACCCAATCCCAAATAAAGCCACCTTGTAAGCGCGGGTACTCTCTAAACGCCTGCCAGTAATCGTCAAAACTACCTAGGCTGTTACCCATTGCATGGGCGTACTCGCATAAAATAAGTGGGCGTGTTTCACCCGGTAGGCTTAACCATTTTTTAATTGAATATTTTGGTACGGCGTCATCGGCAACATGGGTATCTACACGAGCATACATAGGGCAAATAATGTCGGTTGCGGTGGTATTTGCGCCGCCGCCTTCGTATTGCACAGGGCGCGAAGGGTCAAAGCTTTTTGACCATCCGTACATGGCATCGTGGTTTGCGCCGTGTCCGCATTCGTTACCCAATGACCAAATAATAATAGAGGCGTGGTTTTTATCGCGCTCAACCATTTGCGTATAGCGCGACATAAATGCACCAGCCCATTGCGGATCGCTGGCTAAACGCCCCATAGGGAACATGCCATGGGTTTCTATGTTTGCTTCGTCCACTACGTATAAGCCTAGCTCGTCACACAGCTCGTAAAAACGAGGGTGGTTAGGATAGTGGGCAGTACGTACAGCATTAAAGTTATTTTGCTTCATAAGCTTAATATCTTCAATCATGTCGGCGGTGCTTACTGTGTGGCCGTTTTCAGGGTGGTGTTCGTGGCGGTTAACACCGCGTATGAGTAGCGGCTTGCCGTTTAAGCAAAGCTGACCGTTAAGCATTTCTACTTTTCTAAAGCCAATGTTGTAGGCTTCTGCGTCTACTATGTTGCCTTGCTCATTTAACAAGCTTACAACACAGCGGTATAAATAAGGGGTCTCGGCGGTCCATTTTTTAGGATTTTGTATATCAATTGTTTGAAATACAACATCGCTCCAGCCGCCTTTTTCATCCACACGTTTATTGTTAGTGCTTTGTATTTGTGGCTCACACAGTGCTTGTTCACCATCAAAAACCTGTACGGCTACTTGGTAGTTATTTGGCGCATCTATCGCGGTTTTAATATATAAAGTCGCATCGCGGTAGCAGGCGTCTAAATCGGGGGTTATAAATACATCGCGTATTTGGTTTTGTGGTTTGGTAAGTAAATTAACATCGCGGAATATACCGCTTAGCCACCACATGTCTTGATCTTCTAAGTAACTACCATCGCTCCAGCGAATAACCATAACGGCAATACGGTTGGTGCCAGCCACTAAAAGCTCGCTTAAATCAAATTCGCTGGGTAAGCGGCTATCCTGCGAGTAGCCTACCCATTGGCCATTACACCAAAGGTGAAACGCCGAGTTAACGCCTTCAAAAATAATATGGTTACGCTGCGCTAATTGATCCGCCGTAACAGTAAATTCAGTGCGGTAACAGCCTGTTGGGTTATCGCTTGGTACAAATGGCGGGTTAACTGCAAATGGGTATTTAACATTACAATAAATAGGTTTATCAAAGCCGTGCACTTGCCAGTTAGAAGGCACTGGAATACGTTGCCAGCTGTTGGCGAGTGTTTCACTTAGCAATGACTCATCAACCGCTTCGGGTTTATCAAATAATTTAAAATCCCACTGACCGTTTAAACTTTGTTTTTGTGATTGTGTGTTTTTACGGGCATGCTCAACCGTTTTAAAACCATTAAGTGGGCTGTGCGCTTTTACTTGATTAACTTGCACCGAAATTGGATTCTCCCAATCGCGGCGGTTAATTATGTGCTGAAGTGAGTTCATTTGTGTCCTATTGCATGTGTGGCAATTATAGTGGCTTAAATATAGCTAAAATAATGCATTGAGGTTATGCTTAAAGCTCTCTTGTATTTATCCAAAACTATCATTTAAATTATGCGCAACACCATTGTAGATGTACTTGATATTGGCCCTGAGTGTACAGAGCGGTTTATTGACGTAGCGGCACTTGCTCAAGCCCCAGAACTGCAAATAACACTAGCAGGGTGTTCTAATTTATCGGGGCGATATTGTGTTGCGCGCTCATCGCCTTTAGAGCACACCCTGTTTTATACATTGTCAGGCCAAGGAAAGCTTACGACAGAACATAACAAATATACGTTGACAGAAAATACGCTGATTGTGTTACCTGCTAAGCAAGGCTTTGAAGTGAAAATTGATGCTCCGCATTGGGATGTTATTTGGTTAAACCTTGCAAATACTCATCGTTGGAAGCACTTAAATTTGACTGAGGCGCTTGTACTTTATGAACAAAAATTAGAGTCATTGCATTTAGCTATGGAGCTTTTATACAGTGAGAAAAGCGCTACTTTACGTGAAGGCGTTATGCCTATTTTAAGCCATTATTTAAACACTACGCTGCAAAGCGAAGCGCAAATAGGCGGGCAAAACAGGTTAACCAGCTTGTTTTTAGAGATAGAAGAACGCTTACAGTTTGATTGGACAATAGAGGCTATGTGCGAACACGTGCATTACTCAGCGCCGCATTTACATAGGTTATGCCAAGCACAATATGCCAAAAGCCCAATGCAGCAGCTAATTTATTTACGTATTAAACGAGCTAAAAGCTTACTACTAAATACCCGCTGGCCTGTTGCTCATATTGCCGCTTATGTGGGGTATCCTAATATATTTAATTTTTCTAAACGGTTTAAAAAATCAGTGGGTGTATCACCAAGTGAATTTAGAAAATAACGTGAGCGGCTCTCTACATTTGAATAAATTTAATGTATTGTGCGCTTTCTTAAATTGCATTTTATAGTTTTAGGTAGGTAATGCGCTCAAACTACTTTTTAGTTGTGATACTTTTAGTGCTTGTGCATAGCTTTATTAGCTGTGACGCTGCTGCGTATCATTTACAAGAAGAAGTAGATCATGCCACGCATATTCACGCTCATAGCGATACCAATGACGATGATGCGCAATCACCTACTGAAATTCATGCCCATCAGCACTGCCACTGTGGCTACTACAGTACAATAAATCATTCTATAAGTCCTGAGCAAAGCCAAGCCACAAATACTGCCTGTTACAATGGTTTAAATTACCCACCAGATGTTCCGCCACCCAATTTTTATAGCTAGATTCTAACTTTAAATACTTTTGTACATTACAGTCTGCGCATAAGCGTTGTTAGGCTAGTTGTGTGCATATTTAGGTTGCTTGATTGCGCTTGTTATTAAGACAAGCACTGTGATTAAGCCAACTCTGTTTGTTAAAAACGGACCTGCTATATGAATAAAAAAACACTAATGCTGGTGGCGCTACTGTGCGCACTACCAGTTCATAACGTTTTGGCAAAAAAAGCGCCTCAAAACGTATTAACGCTACAACAAGCGCTTAAAAATACCGAGCAGCAAAATGCCCTGCTTAAACGTTACCCGTACCATAAAAAAATATTAACAGCGCTTAAAAACCAAGCTGCGCTTTCGCCAAACCCTGAGCTGAGTTTTGAAGCTGAAAATTTTTTAGGAACTCACAGCTTTAATGCCTTTTCGGGGGCGCAGTACACACTGGCTTTAAGCCAATTAATAGAGCTGGGCGACAAACGCCAAAACCGTATTAATTACGCTACTGCAAATATTAAAGCGCAAACAATTGAGTATAAAAACACTCGGTTAGCACTTTTAGCCACCACCGCTGAGCGTTATTACCAAGTACTAAAATTTCAAGCGTTAATTACGTTAAACAGTGAGCGTAAACACACTGTTGAGCAGGCGCTTAACGCAATTGAAAAGCGCGCTAAAGCAGGTGCTGCCTCAAGTGCTGATGTAACTCGTATGCGCTATGCATTAAGCCAAGTAGATCTAAATATGCTCATGTTAAAAAGTGAATTTGAGCGTGCCCGTTTAGCGCTTAATGAGCTTTGGCAAAAACAGGTATATAGCGATTATTATGCCGGTGATTTAAGTTTCATTACCCCTCTTAAAAGCGAGCAAGCACTGCTTGATGCGGTTAATAGTGCACCTGAGTTTGCATTGTTACAGCAACAATATGTGCAACAAACTGCCAACTTGGCACTGCAAAAATCAACGGGTCAAAGTGATTTAACGCTAGGCGGCGGTGTGCGTTATAACCAACAAGCTGACGCCAGCTCGTTTGTGTTTTCGTTTTCAATGCCGCTGCAATTAAGTAATTCTAATAGCGGTAATATTGAGGCGGCGCAGCATCAACTTACCTTACTTAATGAGCAACAAGGGCTATTGCGTATTCAGTTGCGCCAACAAATACGCACGCTGTATGCGTACTACCAAGGTAAAACTGAGCAGGCACAACTTTTAACGCAGCACGTTATTCCTCAAGCAAAAAAGCTTATAGAACAAAGCTTAAAGAGCTATCAACAAGGGCAAATATCGGTATTGCAATTGCTAGACGCGCAGCAAGCTTTATTTGATTCTAAACGCGCACTTATCAACACCCATAGCGAACTATATCAAGTACTACTTACTCTTGAGCGCTTAACTGGCCAATCTTTAATTGAGACTCATCAATCATGAACAAAACACTTATCGCATTATTAGTTACGCAATTTTTTGCATTCCCATTATTAAGTAGCAAGGCTATGGCGTCGGCTAATCATCACGCAGAAGGTCATGAAGAAGGCCATGAAGATGAACACCAAGAAAAAGGCCCTCATGGCGGGTTTTTACTCACCAATAACGCGCTTGATTTAGAGCTTAAATTAACTCAGTTTGCTGGTAATACCGAGCTACGAATATACGGGTATGATAACGAAAATGCTGTGGATATAAATCAGTTGGACGTAACCATAAACGTACAGCGTTTAAGTGAAAAACCACAGCTAATTCGCTTTAAAGCCGAAGATGACTATTTGGTCAGTACCGTAAGCGTGAATGAGCCGCACTCGTTTAAGCTTGATGTAATGGCACGTTATAAAGGGCAAAAAATTAATTACCACCACGAGCAAGAAGAAGGGCGTACAACCCTAAGCGAAGCAGCAATTGAACGTGCTGGTATTAAAACCGACATTGCAAAAGCGGGTAGCGTTGAACTAACCGATACTTTATTTGGTGTTATTGCCCCCACAGCTCAAGGAACTGTTGAAGTAATGGCGCCTTACACCGGTTTAGTTAACAATATTTTTGTAAGCATTGGTCAAAACGTTAAAAAAGGCGAGAAGCTTGCAAGTATCACCAACCGCGAAACACTGCAAAATTACACCATAAAAAGCCCAATGACAGGCGTTATTACCGAGCAATATTTAAAACGCGGTGAGCTTGCCAATAGCGCGTTAATGCAAATAGTCAACCTTGAAACTGTATGGGTTGAGCTCTCTGCGTTTCCTGAAAATATTGAAAAACTTGCCATAGGACAAAACGCCAAAGTGTACGACTTACATCATCATTTACACGCACAGGGTAAGGTGTTTTTTATCGCACCTATGATGACGGGTGGACATATTGCACGTGCGCGTATTGCGCTTAAAAATCCAGACGGCCATTGGCGCCCAGGCATGCACGTAAATAGCGACGTTAGTATCGCAAATGTTAATGCTGCAGTTCGAGTAAAGGCTACTGCTGTGCAAGAGTTTAACGGTAAACCGAGTGTGTTTATTAAAAATGGCAATGTGTTTGAAGTACGCCCTGTAAAATTAGGTGCTAAAAACAGCGAGTGGGTTGAGGTACTTGAGGGGCTGTCGTCAAACAGTGAGTATGTAACGCAAAACAGTTATGTAATTAAAGCCGATATATTAAAAAGCGGCGCAAGCCACTCACATTAGGAGGCAGCATGATTAACTGGATAGTTTCGTTTGCGGTTAAACGCCGCATGATGGTGCTTGCGCTCACGCTTTTATTTGCAGGCTTTGGCGTATATAACACCCAAAATTTAGCGGTGGATGCCGTACCTGATATAACTAATGTGCAAGTGCAAATTAATACTAAAGCTCCCGGGTTTACCCCGCTTGAAGCAGAGCAGCGTATAACCTATTTAATTGAAACCGCAATGGCAGGTATACCTAAGCTTGATTACACCCGCTCGATTTCGCGTTATGGGCTTTCTCAAGTAACTGTTATTTTTAACGAAGGTACCGATATTTACTGGGCGCGCCAGCAAATATCAGAGCGCATTCAAAGCATTCGATCTGATTTGCCTGCCAATATTGAGCCAAATTTAGGACCAATTGCCAGCGGCCTTGGGGAGATTTTTACTTACTCTGTGCATGCAAATAAAGGTGTGCTCAAAGACGATGGCACGCCATTTAACGCAGAAGATTTACGTACTTTGCAAGATTGGGTTATTCGCCCGCAGCTTTTAAAAGTAAAAGGTGTTACCGAAATAAACAGCCAAGGCGGCTTTGAGCGCCAGTACCAAGTAGCGCCAATACCTGAAAAGCTACTGGCTTATAAGCTTACGCTCAGCGATGTAATTACGGCACTTAAATTAAATAATAGTAACCAAGGCGCAGGGTTTATTGAGCGTTTTGATGGGCAATACTTAGTACGCTCGCCAGGACAATTAAAAACCATTGATGATATAGCCAATACCGTGGTTGCAAAGCGTGATGATGCGCCTGTACGCATTAAAGATGTCGCAAATGTGCGTTTAGGCAAAGAGCTTAGAACAGGGGCTGCTACTTATAACGGCAAGGAAACTGTGCTTGGCACCGCCATGATGCTTATTGGCGAAAACAGTCGTGTAGTGGCAAAAGCTATGGCCGATAAACTCAAAGATGTACAACTTAGCCTACCAGCGGGTGTAGTGGTTGAGCCTGTATATGACCGTACAAGCCTTGTAGATAAAACCATCGAAACCGTAAAAACCAATTTGTTTGAAGGCGCAGTGTTAGTCATTGTTATTTTACTGCTGTTACTGGGTAACGTAACCGGCGCGCTTATTACGGCAATGGTTATTCCGCTTAGTATGTTATTTGCTATTACCGGTATGGTTGGTAATCGGGTGTCGGGTAATTTAATGAGTTTAGGCGCAATCGACTTTGGTTTAATTGTTGATGGTGCTGTAATAGTCGTCGAAAACTGTTTAAGGCAACTTGGCCTTGCGCAGCACAAACATGGCAGGCTACTTACATTAAATGAGCGTTTAAGTGTGGTAACCGCCGCCACTAAAGAAGTGTTCAGCCCAGCAGTATTTGGCATTTTAATTATTATGCTGGTGTATTTACCGCTATTTGCATTAAGTGGTGTTGAGGGCAAAATGTTTCAGCCAATGGCATTTACAGTGGTTGCTGCATTAGTTGGCGCACTTATTTTTGCAGTAACTTTTGTACCTGCCGCTATTGCGGTATTTGTACGCGCTAAGGTAAGTGAGAGCGAAAATGCGGTTATGCGCGGTATTAAAAAAGGCTATAAACCGTTACTTGGCTTATCGCTTAAGTTACCGTGGGTAATGCTAAGCATGGCTGCTGTGCTTGTAATTACACTTGGCTTTAAAGTGAAAAACATGGGGGCTGAGTTTTTACCACAGCTTGATGAGGGCGATATTGCTATGCATGCACTGCGCATTACCGGTACCGGTATTGAGCAATCGGTAAAAATGCAAAAAGAGTTAGAGCAAGCCATTTTAGACATACCTGAAGTTGAAAAGGTATTTTCAAAAATTGGTACGCCCGATGTAGCAAACGATCCTATGCCACCTAACGTTGCCGATACATTCTTAATGTTAAAGCCACGCGAACAATGGCCTAATCCTGCTTTAAGTAAAGAAGAACTGGTTAAGCAAATTCGCCATTTAGTAAATGAAGTACCTGGTAATAACTATGAGTTTACGCAACCAATAGAAATGCGCTTTAACGAGCTAATAGCAGGCGTGCGGGCCGATGTAGCAGTACGTATTTATGGTGATGACTTATCAACATTAAAACAGTACGGGGAAAAAGCTACAACACTTGTGCGAAGCATTACGGGTGCAACTGATGTACGCCTTGAGCAAATGGAAGGCTTGCCTACGCTTTCGGTTACGCCGCTTCGCGACCATATGGCGCTGTTAGGCTTAACCGTAACCGATATACAGCAAAGTGTAAGTGCTGCAGTAGGCGGTGTACAAACTGGGCTTATTTACGAAGGTGATAAACGTTTTTCGTTATTAGTGCGTTTAGATGAGCGTTGGTCTAGCGATGTAACACAGCTGGCTCGTTTGCCTGTGGCTGTGCCAAAAAGTGCTAATCCCGACCTTGCGTTTGTACCGCTTGGCGAAGTAGCGACAATTAGTATTGATAAAGGGCCTAATCAAGTAAACCGTGAAAGCGGTAAGCGTAACGTTGTAGTCACTGCAAATGTAGAAGGGCGTGATTTAGCAAGCTTTGTAAGTGATGCACAAGCCGCTTTAAATTCAGATCTTAATTTACCAAGTGGTTATTGGATTGAATACGGCGGCACATTTGAGCAGTTAGAATCGGCAAGTAAGCGTTTATCGCTGGTGGTGCCGGTTACTCTATTGCTTATATTTGGCTTGCTTTATAGCGCGTTTAATTCGCTGCGTGATTCGTTAATAATATTTAGCGGCGTACCACTTGCTCTGACAGGTGGCGTGCTTGCGTTATTATTACGCGACATGCCGCTGTCAATATCAGCAGGCGTTGGCTTTATTGCGCTAAGCGGTGTAGCGGTATTAAATGGTGTGGTGATGCTGTCGTTTATTAAACAGTTAAGAGCCGACGGCCTTAGTTTAATAGACGCGATACAAACCGGTGCACTTTCGCGCCTACGCCCAGTACTTATGACCGCTTTAGTGGCAAGTTTAGGGTTTATTCCTATGGCGCTAAATACAGGTACTGGCGCTGAGCTACAAAGGCCATTGGCGACGGTAGTGGTGGGCGGTATTATTTCATCAACTTTACTTACGCTATTAATATTGCCTGCACTTTATAAGTTAGTGCATACAAAGTTTACTAGGCAGCAAGCCGCTGAGTAATTGCACCTAGTTAAGTAACGTAAAAAGCAGCTGAAACTTCAGCTGCTTTTTTGTTGTTAAGTAAACCATGCAGGTTAATTATATTGAAAAAGATTATCCCAGCGCTTATCCAAAACGGTTTTTGCTTGCTCTAAACTGATTGCGTTATACACCTCATTACTGCACGTGACTAAATGCATACGCTCCAATTTTGCAAGCGCATCGCTAATTTCAAAGTCGAGTTCGCATTTATACTTTGTTTTAAACCACGCCTCTATTTGCTCATCAAGCATTTGTGCGCTTAGGCCATTTGTAGATTTAAGTAAAAATGTATAAGCAAGCAGAGCTTCTTTTATGTCCTCTTCTTCGGCGGCGTCTATAAGGGTATGAAAAACACCGGCGTTATTATCGAGGTTTTTAAAGTAAAGGTTATCGCTAAGCGCTTTCATAAATTTAATTTTACGATTTTTAAATTTACTCCACTCTTTAAAAATAAAGCTGCCAAATACCCCCATACCAATAGCAAAGGTAATAAAGTGCTGCTGGGTCATTTCTACGGCCTCATTTCTAAAACCACCCCAATAAGCAATCAACGCAAATAACAATAAAATGGATGCGCCTAGCTTTGTAATTAAAACCACGGCACCGCCAATTAAAGCTGATGAGCCAATAATCACTTTATCAATAGGGCGCATACGTACTTCGCTATTAGGGAATAGCATTTCAAGGTCGGCTTTTGGTACATTTTGAAACAGCTTTACTATGGTCGAGCTTGGTTCAAACCCTAAAGGTATTTTATTTTTAGCTTCAAAGTGGGCTTTATCTTTAAAACGAATAAACACCGCCACGCGGTCGTAATTAGTAAAATGCAGCTTTTTTTTACGAAGGCCCCAAAGGCTGGTAATGGTTTCGGTGAGTTGCGACTCGCCACGGCGATAAAAAACCACTTCTTCAAAGTCGTCAAACTCTACCTCAAGGCGCACTTTAAATAGTGACTCTTCGTTTAATGCATCTTGTAAATCTTGATTAGTGATCACTTCAAAGTTAGCGGCGTTTAAAACCTTTGCAAAATCTTTTGCAAAATCACGTTGGCACTGCGCTTTTTTATCATGTGAAACCGGCGCTAAAGATCGCGTGTCACTATTTGGATCAAAAGGGGCGTAGTTATTTTTAAGCGACTCAAGTGTTGCGTGATAATCGTAATGAATAAGGCTTGCTAATAAGTCACAAAATTGTTTAAACGATGTTTGCTCTGAGCCGTTGGCCAACTCATCACTACACATATCAACAATATCTTGTTTTCGAAAGGGAATAAAACGTGCATTTTGCATTTTCTTGACTAATTTGGAAATGAAACTACCTTTAAGGATGTTAATTTATTCCCCGCCGAAATGCTAACTTATAGATTTACAAATAAATAAACTTTATTGAATCCAACTCGTCCTTTCATACGTTGTATTAATACAGTAACCATATATTGCTAGTTATTTTGTATTATTAATATTGATATTTAATTGTGATTAAGTATTATTATTTTAATCTGCCAATAATTAAACCAGTAAAAATGCATTGATTAATGTTAATATTTTGTTTTAATTACTGGATTTTATAATAATTAGATCTATTTTTAGCTAAGCCGCTGTTTACTCTCATTAACTATTTAGGATATTCACTTTGGAAAATATAAGTAAAGCTGTTGTTATTGTCGAACTACTAAGTGATGTATGGGTTGTTATGGATAATGGAGATTGGGTCAAGGTAGACTCTGTACCAGAGCAGTTTGCCGATCTACCCGTATTAAACAGCAGTGATATTGCACTTGAAGAAAATAAGCTTGTTTTCTCTGAAGCGAATGAACAGCTTGTGGTCCCGCAGGATATTATTTCGCAGCTTGTATCCGATTTAAGCCAAAATAGTACATTTGAAGCCCGTAGTAATACAAGTAGTGTTACTTCTTTATCATCAAATGATGCCAATGACGCACAAGTGGCTTATCAACTTATTGCCCGCCAAGGGCAAGAGCTAGTTCCTGAATCTGGCTACGAAACCACACCCGTTGCTGATGCTGAGGTAGAAGATCCTGACTTTCTTGAATTTACACCTGATCCTGTTTTCACTGTAGGGCAACTCGGTGGCGATGGTATTTTTATTAATAAATATGACGCTGTGGCTTTGGAGTTTTCCGGCACTGTTGAAAATGTCCCTAATGGTTCAATAGTACAAATAATTTTAAGCGACTCAGACGGCAACGAAATTATAGTCACAACTGAAGTTCAGGATGGTCTGTGGTCTGTTACTAATATCGATATCACTGCATTAAATGACGGTGAAGTTACTGCGACAGTGTCTTTAGTTGGCGGAGATGAAGATGACGCTGCCAGCGAGACAAAAATTAAAGATACTCAAGCAGATATTTTTATTGATTTTGAAGATGGCCTAAACACTAATCAGCCTATTGATTTCGAGGGCGAAGTGGTAGATGTGCAAGATGGACAGCTGGTAACAGTAACCATTTTTGATTCGCAAGGTAACCCCATTGCAACGTATGAGGCTACGGTTACGAATGGCCAGTGGAGTGTTGGCCCAGAACCTTTTGCTGATTTACCCGATGGAAATTACACTATCCAAGTTAGCACTATTGATATAGCGGGTAATGATACTCAAACACAAAAGTCTTTCTCTAAAGATACAACTGCAATAATAACAATTGAAGTAAATGAAACCGAAGACGGCGTAATTAATAACTCAGAGAACATAGTACAGGTCAGCGGAACAGTTGAAGGTATTGAAGACGGTCAGACAGTGTCAGTTACTTTAACAGATGTTGATGGTAATGAAGTGACTGTTGAGGCTATTGTTGAAAATGGCCAGTATCAACTAGCAGTTGATATTTCTTCGTTAAGTGATGGGGAGATCACAGCAACAGCGCAAGCACAAGACTTATTAGGCAATGAGAGTAACGCTTCTCAAGTTATTTTACATGATAAAACCGCACAGCTCACTGTTGAGATAGACTCAACGCAAGATGGTGTTATAAACAGCGAAGAACAGAGTAACGTGACGGTACGAGGTGTAGTAACCGGTATTGAAGATGGCCAAGCTGTAACTGTTGTATTGAGTGATGGTGTTAACCCCCCAATTACGTTAACGGCAATTGTAGTTAATGGGAGTTATGAAATAACCGGCGTTGATATTTCATCGCTAAATGATGGCACTATTAGCGCAAATGCAACTGCTCAAGATATTTCAGGAAATCCCGCGAGTGCTTCTGATGAAGCCCAATATGATAGCTCTGTTGCTGCAAGCTTAGTAACACAAGATGTTGACGGGGTTATTAATAGCGCCGAGCAAAATAATGTACAACTCAGCGGCTCGGTTACAGATATTGAGCCAGGCCAATTAGTTACTGTTACTTTTACAGATAGTAATAATCAGCAAGTAGTTGTAACAACAGAGGTTGATGCTGATGGCAATTGGCAAATCAGTGGCGATATTGAATCGTTAGCAGATGGCGCAATTTCAGCGCAAATAAGCATTTTTGATGCCGCTGGGAATGAGGCAACTCAAGAGGTTACTTTTGCAAAAGACACACAAAGCACGTTAACCCTTAGTATCGATAAAACCGAAGATGGCATTATAAATGGCAGCTCTGAAAATACCGACATTTCGCTCAGTGGCTTAGTAAATGGTGTAGAGGATGGCCAAGAAGTTACCATCGTATTTACAGATTCAGTAGGCAATGAAGTCGTAGTTACTGCAATTGTTGAAAATGGAAACTATGAGCTGTCAGGCATCGATATCTCATCATTAGAAGATGGTGAAATTACTGCAACCTCTAGTGTTATAGACACAGCCGGTAATTTAGCTCAGGAAGTAGATGCTTTCATTCAAGATAAAACTGCACAAATTAGTATTAATATAGAAAAAACCGATGATGGCGTTATCAGTGGTAATGGCGAAAGCGAAGCTATAGTTGTACGCGGTACAGTAACCGATGTGGAAGATGGCCAAACCGTGACGGTGATCATCAGTGATGGCACAAACCAAGTTGAAACCACGGCGCTTGTACAAAACGGCGAATACGTTACCGATCCCATTGATGCAAGCGCATTAAATGACGGCACACTCACTGCTACAGCCAGCGTATCCGATGTGGCAGGCAACCCGATTTCAGCACAAGATTCAGTCGAGCTTG